>JAOZPW010000192.1 GCA_029932545.1 Thermoanaerobaculales bacterium
CCGAGGTCGCGGGTTTGAGTGTCTATACGTCGGGTATTTATTCGACGTTAAAGGACATCAGCTCGACCGGAACCGAGCCGTCCGGGGCGGTAATGACTGCCGGACCCACTGCGGTGACGGTGATCGAGATGTCGTCAACATAGATCGCGTCTAACTCAGTGCTGCTGTAGATCCGTGCCTCGACGAGGAGGCCGTCTCTGGTGTCGGAAGAAGAGTCGAAAGTCCAGGTATAGGATAACTGCGACCAGCCGGTGCCGTCGGAATAAGTGCCGTTGCCGCTGGCGCTCCCGGCATATGAGTTAACGTCCGTGTCTGTGTAGTGACCCCAGATCCGGCCCGAAGGGCTGCCTGAGGGTGTCATATCGTAGACCCAGATTGAGGCCGTAACCATATCGCCGTCAGTCAGACCGGTGACCCACCAAACGCCGGCATATGGGGTGCCGCCGAGCGGAGTTTCGGTAATCTTGAGGCTGTGGGTGCCCCCGTGGGCTTGCTCGGTGCTGTTTTCGAGAACGGCATTGCCGTAGGTGATGAGGGCGGTGCTGGTCCCGTCCTCCCAGTCGAAGGTTCTGGTCTGTGCCCACAACGGCGCTGAGGCCAGCGCAAGCACTGCGATAGTGACGATTGCTACTCTCTTCATCTTTCCTCCTCCTGTGATCGCTGAGCTACCAATTATGACACCAACGTCCTGTTCAGAGAAATCATACCGGCTCTCACACAGGAATACCACCGGAAAAACAAATTTTTCGGAGTGTTTACAATGGACTGATGAGCGATGAGTCAGAAGCTGAACTGATCCAACCATTGGAAGGGGCTGTAGAACATCAGTGTCCGAAGATCGATGTGTCGAAACTGCCCTCCTTGCCACCAGCAGGATCCAAGGCCTGGCAGATTATGTCGTCGAGCCTGACGAGGCGGAGGAGCTCAACCGAATGATGGAAGAGGAATTGGCCGAATGACCAGGGATTTCGTCTTGCAGACGCCCTTCGAACCGGCGGGTGACCAGGTGGCCGCGATCGAACGCCTGGTCACCGGGGTCAACGACGGACTGGCGGCACAAACGCTTCTCGGTGTGACGGGGTCGGGCAAGACCTTCACGATGGCTCAGGTCATTGCGCGGACGAACAGGCCGACGTTGATTCTGTCCCACAACAAGACTCTGGCGGCCCAGCTCTATCAGGAGTTCAAGGCCTTCTTTCCGACCAACGCCGTTGAGTATTTCGTCTCCTACTACGACTACTACCAGCCGGAAGCCTACGTCGCCGCGTCGGACACGTTCATTGAGAAAGAAACCTCGATCAACGAAGAGATCGACCGCATGCGGTTATCCGCGACACGATCCCTCTTCGAACGCCGGGACGTCATCATCGTTGCTTCGGTCAGTTGTATCTATGGTCTCGGTTCACCTGAGGCCTATTTCGGCATGCTTCAGTTCTTCGAGGCGGGCACCGTCGAACCGCTCAACGATGTGTTGCGCCAACTGGCCAAGATGCAGTACGAACGGACCAACCTCGATCTGGCGCCGGGCAGCTTTCGCCTGCGGGGTGATCTACTGGAGATTTATCCGCCCTACGACGATCTGGGAGTTCGAGTGTCCTTCTTCGGAGACGAGATCGAAACCGTGCAACGTTTCGATCCGGTGACCGGGCGTGTGGTTGAAGATCTCAAGCGCGTGCCGATCTATCCAAGGACTCATTACGTCACACCTCGCGAGCAGTTGCTTGCGGCGATCGAGGGCATTCGCGAGGAGTTGGACCCACGCCTGGCCGAATTCAAGGCCCGGGAAAGATTGTTGGAGGCCCAGCGTCTTTCTCAGCGCACGCTCTTCGACCTGGAGATGTTGACGGAGCTGGGCTACTGCTCGGGGATTGAGAACTACTCGCGCCACCTGACCGGAAGGACAGCCGGCGAGCCGCCGCCGACCTTGTTGGACTATTTTCCCGATGACTTCTTGTGCATTGTCGACGAGAGTCATGTGACGATCCCCCAGGTCGGTGGCATGTATCACGGGGACCGGTCTCGTAAACAGACTCTGGTCGATCACGGTTTCCGCCTGCCGTCGGCTCTGGACAACCGCCCGTTGAACTTTGAGGAGTTCGAAGAAAGAATGAACCAGATGGTCTTCGTCTCGGCGACTCCCGGACCTTACGAGAAGAAGACCAGCGGCAGCGAGGTGGTCGAGCAACTGATTCGCCCGACCGGCTTGCTGGATCCCCAGGTCGAAGTCCGGCCGGCTGGCAACCAGGTCGACGATCTTCTTGCCGAGATCCGTCAGGTCGTCGCACGAGGCGAACGGGTTTTGGTGACCACCTTGACCAAGAGAATGTCGGAAGACCTGACGGACTACCTGGCAGAAATGGGCGTCAGAGTTCGCTACCTGCATTCGGAGATTGTCACTCTCGAACGATCGGTGATTCTGGCCGACCTCCGGCGCGGAGAATTCGACGTATTGATCGGCATCAATCTGCTCAGAGAGGGCCTGGATCTGCCCGAGGTATCCCTGGTGGCCATTCTCGACGCCGATCAGGAGGGGTTCCTGCGTTCGGAGACATCGCTGATTCAGACTATTGGGAGGGCGGCGAGGAATGTTGAGGGGAAGGCCATTCTCTACGCCGATCGCCGCACCGGGTCGATGGAGAGGGCGTTGGGTGAAACTGAACGTCGCCGTGTAACACAGGCCGAATACAACGTTGAACACGGTATTGAACCCAGGTCGATCATCAAGGATGTCGCCAATCCCCTGGTGGCCATGTCGGCACTCGATTATCACGATTCGAGAACGGGTCTCGGCCGTGTGGCGGAATCAGATTTGGCCGGCCTCGAGGACGAGGCAGGGCTGGCCAAGTTGATTGGTGAACTGGAAAAGAGGATGAGGACGGCCGCTAAGAACCTCGATTTCGAAGACGCCGCCCGGCTTCGGGATCGGATCCGAGAACTGAGGCGCCGGCAGATCTATAAGGGTTAGCTTCTCTTGAGCCGTCCATTGTCTTCGGAAAGGCTACAGATCAGCACTCTGTCGTGGGTGCGAAGGTCGGTCACCGTCCACGATATGCCGTGATGGCAGAATGACGCGCCAATACCGGCGGTTCCGGGCAGATCGAGAACTTCGACGCTGGGGCCGTCCTCTGCCTCGAGGATGACAACTCTCGGGGCGCCGGATTCCAACTTTTGGTATTCCTTTGACATCATCCTCTCCTTCACTCGTCCTCGTGCCTACCCTCACCCTATGCAACGTATATGCCGGGTAAGAGGTTCGCGGTACACGGTAGATTGATTTCATAATTCGAAAGAGAATGTCCTGGAATGCGGATGCCTGTCCTTAAATCGGAACAAACCGTATGGGTATATGAATGGAGTTCTCTGGTACAATTATGAGAACGAGATTGATATTAGTTTTCAAAAAGAAGGGAGAGAGAAATGAAAAAATTATGGATCGTAATGGCTTTGGTGTGGGGTGTGGTGATGTATTCGGCAGGCGTGGCTGATGCGGCCCGATGGATGGTTCCGGCAGGCGCCCATTGGCCCGGGGCCGAAGGGACCAATTGGCGAACCGATTTGCGGCTGGTCAATCCCTCAGACTCCCCGGTGACGGTGACGGTGTATCTGCTCGAGGCGGGCAAGGACAACTCCGCTCTGAGCGACAGTATCGACGTGATCGTCCCTCCCGGCGGTCAGAATATCGTTCAAGATGTATTTTTCTCGGGTTTTGCATTCAGTGGAACCGGTGCCTTGTTGGTGGAGAGTTCCGAAGATGATCTGGTGGCGACTACCAGGACCTACAACCAGGTTCCAGGTGGCACATACGGACAGTTCATTCCTGCGGTCCGGGTTCAAGATGCGCTGCAGCCGGGAGAGGAAGGCCATATTCTCTACCTGGCCAAATCCGATGACTTCCGGACCAATCTCGGTTTTGCCGCGACGACCGCCCAGGCGGGTGAGGTGACGGTGGAGTTGTTCCGGTCGAATGGAGCATCCGGCGGGCAGAATTCCTTCACCTTCAAGTCCTTTGGACAACGCCAGATCAACGATATCTTTTTGAAAATTGGTGCGAGTGCCGATACCGGTTCCCGAATCGTCGTGACGACCACCGCGCCGGTTGTCGTTTATGCCTCGGTCGTGGATGAAAATACTGGAGACCCGGTGGCCGTGCTGGCAGTCCGTGAAAACGAGGCGGCTCGGCAGCAGGTTGTCAACGCCGCGGCGCGGGCCAACGGGGCGGAGGGCAGTGTGTGGCGCACCGATCTCAGGATCTTCAACCCGGGTTCACAAAACGCATTGGTCGAGTTCACCTATCACAAGAAGGGTCAGTCGGGATCAGGACAGGCCGAGGCAACGATTTCGGTAGGACCCGGGAACTTCGACACCTACGACGACGTGATGATGTCGATCTTCGGTCTTTCCTCGGCCAATGGGGCCATCCGTGTGAACTCGTCGAAACCGGTGCTGATTTTTACCCGAACCTTCAATCAGGGTGACGATGGAACCTTCGGGCAGCCAATTATCGGAGAGCCCCTCGACACCGCCCTGCAAGATGGCGAGATGAGGGTCTATACAGGCCTGTCCAATGACGGCTTCCGGTCCAACGCCGGCTTCGTCAATGTTTCCAACGACGACGTGCACGTCGACATCTCGCTCTGGGATGCTTCCGGAAATTCTCAGGGTGAGCATTCGGTCGACCTGGGCCCCAACGAGATGAGCCAGGTTGACATCCTCGATGAGGCGGGTGTGGGCACGGGATTCATCGGCTCTGCCGTCGTCTCGTCCGATGGGCCCGTGGTGTCCTTTGTCTCGGTCATCGACAACGCATCGAACGATCCCGTCTATGAGGCGGGCGCCCAGCGGTCAGGAACTTTCGGCGGTGGTGGTGGCGGTGGTGGTGGCGGCGGTGGAGGTGGTGGTGGTCCGTGTGTGACCCTGGACTATCCCGAGCCCGGCACCGTGGCGACCTGGCGTTTCCACGCCGAGGAGCAGGGGCAGAGCTTCGAGTTCGAGAGTACGTCGACCTTTCATTCCTCGAGCTCGACCGAGAGTCATGTTTCGAGCGTTCAAGAGATCTCGATCGCCGGATTCACGACCCTGACCGAGACAGACATCAGGGAGTTTTATGAAATCCTCGACGATCCCGAGGGGCACATGGAGATGGATCATATTGAAACACATATCAAGAACACGATTATGGGTATCGTAACGGAAGAGGATGTCACCGTCACAATGAATCCGGTGCAGTACCTCGGGCCCGCAACGAGGCAGTGTGAGGGCGAGACCTGGACCACGCCCTCGGTCACAGCGACCACGGTGTCGTCGTCCTTTGGGACTTCATCGGCGCCCACCGAGAGCTTGCACGGGTTGATCGAGAGTATTGACGTCGTCAAGACGGTCGAGGCAGGGACCTTCACCTGCGTCTTGAGGAAAACGGTCAGTACCTCCGGTGATGCCGATGGTTGGTCCTTGTTCACCTGGATCGATCGGGCGACCGGAGTGATGGTCAAGTGGGAGCTCTACGATCTTACGGAAACTCTAAGAGGAGATGCCGAGTTGGTTGAGTTGGAGTGAGGCAACGAGCGAGGACCGTATCGGCCCCTTGGAGGCTGCCCTTGTTTCAGGGTTGCCGGAAAGGGCCAATACGGACCACAGTCATTGCGCCAGCAACTTCTCCATCTCGGCCAGGATTTCCCGGTAGGTGTCCATGACGGTGCTGATGACCTTGGGGTCATTCATATCAACTCCGGCACGGGCCAGGGCCTCCATCGGGTAGACGCTGCCCCCCAGCTTGAGGGTGGCCAGATAGTCCTCGACGGCCCCTTCGTCTCCTGAACGGAAGCGTTCGGAAATTGCTTCACCGGCTGCAAAGGATGTGGCGTAGACCCACACGTAAAACGTGCGGTAGAAATGGGGGATGCGGGCCCAGCCGGAGCGATAGACATCGTCCAGCGTTGCTTCTTTGCCGTAGTACTCAAGCCACAAATCACCCCAGATGGTATCCAGGGCGCCTTTGGTCAACGGTTCGCCTGCTTCGGCTGCTCTATGGGCTGCGGCTTCAAACTCGTGGAAGAAGATCTGGCGCAAGAAGGTGCCGGTGATGTTGTTCATCCTCAAGTTGAGGAGGGCCAACCGCTCGGTCGGATCCTGGGTTTGATCGAGCAACCAGTTGAAAAAGAGGCCCTCGGAGGCAACTGATGCGACCTCCGCGACGAAGAGGCTGTAGTCAGCGTCATGGAAGGGATTGTTCTCGTTGGCCAGAGCGGTGTGAATCGAGTGACCCATTTCGTGGACCAGGGTGAACACGTCCTCCAGAGTTCCGCCCCAGTTGAGGAAGAGGTAGGGGTGGGAATTGTAGGAGCCCCAGGAATATGCACCGCCCTGCTTGCCGGTATTGGGGTAGACGTCGATCCAACGGTCGTCAAGGGCCCGCTGAGCAACCGCGGCGTATTCTTCGCCCATCGTTTCCTTCCAGAAACGGGTCGCAAGGCCCCATCCTTCGACGAAAGTGTATTTTTTCTCGGCTGCGGGCACCATGCCGACGTAGAGATCGTAGATGTGGAAATCGTCCAGTTCGAGGACCTTCTTTCGCAGGGCGACGTAGTCATGGATCGCATCGACGTTATCGTGGACTGCGCCGACCAGGGTGTCGACGACCGATCGAGGCACGTTGGTCTGGGTCAAGGCCATGTCCAGGGTTGAGTCATAGCCGCGTGTACGAGCCAGCCAGATATCCTTGTTGACGGAGGCCGAGTAGGTGCCTGCCAGGGCATGCCCGAATTGGTTGTAGGTGCCGAAGAGGGCCATGGCGGCATCTTTGCGAATTCGACGATCCTGGTTACCCATGAAGGAGTAGAAGAGGGCAGGGATGACCTTCGATTTCTCGCCGTCTTCGCCATCAATCTCGGGCCACTGGATGTCGGCACTTACCATGCCCTGATAAATCTGAACCGGGGCGCCTCGAAGCAGGGCGGAACCGGCCAATACCTCTTCGACTTCCGTGGAGCGTGTATGTGCTTTGAGCCGGGTCATGTTGTCGATGACGTGGGCGTAGGTATTCAGTCGGGGTGAGGTCATGAAATCTGCCAGCTGATCGGCGGGAATTTGGGCGACTTCCGGGGCAATAAACGAAGAGGCCTGACCAATACGTGCCATCAATGCCCGGCCCCGGCTCTGGTACTGGTTGGCGTCGGCATCCCGGGTGTCGGTCGTCTGCCATTGAGCGGCGTAGACGAAGAGGTCTGAGGCATCCCGGGAAATGGTGAAACTCAGGTCGAGGGCGTCGGCGAGAATCTCTGCCGATTGTCCCAGAGTGCCTTTGAAAGCCTTGAGTGCCTCGATCGAACCTCCGAGAGCTTCGGCGGCAGTGCTCCAGGCATCCGTTGAGGGGAAGATGTCGTCCAGATTCCAGCGGTAGGCTTCAGGGATTGCCTCCCGAGTCTCGTACACCAGTTGTTCTTCGACGGCGTCCGCAGCCGTGGCCGGGAAGGCGCCGACGATTGCGAGAAATCCGACACACACGGCGATTGAATTTTTCATGGTCATGTCTCACCCCTTTTTGCCGTCTCGACGGCATTTCTTCAGTGCAACAGGGTACACGGAATAGACCAGAAACTGGAAACTGGAGAGCCTCTTGAAAAAAGAGCGAAACGAAGGGGGCGCTCGTTGCGGGGTTGGGACATCGCGCGTCGCCCGGCAGGGCGACCATGCCGCAGGCATGAGATCCC
>JAOZPW010000017.1:0-22643 GCA_029932545.1 Thermoanaerobaculales bacterium
ATCTCAAGGAAAATATGAAGACATTGACAGGGGCCGTTGTATTTGGCGCCATGGTCATAATTTGAAAGGTAGTCGAGCATGGGAAGAATATTGACCGTCGCGAGCCAAAAAGGAGGCGTGGGTAAGACAACCACGGCACTCAACCTTGGCTATACGCTGGCTCGTTTGGGACACAGCGTGTTGTTGGTGGATGCCGACCCCCAGGGGGGTATTGCGATCGCCAGCAATCTCAAAAAGAAGACCGACGTCGGGTTGGTCAACCTGCTTCGCGGTGAGGTCTCGGCCGAGGATGTCGCGGTGACGACCAAGGACGGCAGCATGTCGATTGTCGGTTCGGGTGTCATGACTCCGGCTGACACGGTTTGCATCGAGGATGCCGCCCGAGACGGGCAGCTGCAGCTTGCGATCCAAGGAATCTGCGGGGGTTACGACTACGTTTTTCTCGACGCGCCGGCTGGAGTGGGAGGCATTGTCACCTCGCTACTCACGGTCAGCGATGGCGTGATTCTGATGCTTCGCTGTCGTTCTTTGGTGCTCAAGAGTCTGCCAATCTTCCTGAAGTTGTTGCGTGAGGTTCGGTTTCAGCACAACCCCGCACTGCAACTCGAAGGCGCCCTGGTCACCATGTGGCAGGGTGACAACGAGTTGGAGAGGCAGACGCTCAAGGAACTGGCGCAGAGTGTTCCCGAGGCTCTGTTCTTTCGAACCGTAATACCGGAGGACGACAATTTCGAGCACGCCAGTATCAAGGCGGTGCCGGTGATTCTGCTCCCCGGGGGACGGGAGACCGCCCGGCCCTACCTGGAGTTGGCGATGGAATTGAAAGAGCGTGAATTGTTGCGAGGGATAGGGGGGGACGCCGATGAGCAAACTGACGGACTCTTCTGAACTTCAGGAGGCCATGAGCCTCTTCCAGGACCTCCTTGGGGAGCAGGGATCCGCAGCTGGATTCTCGGGTCCGATTGGCCGAAACCTCGAGGCCGGAGTGGCCATCCCCAGCGTTGTCTCGGGCTCGCCGGATCCCGGAATCATGCCGTCGGACCCTGGCCGGCCAGTCCGTTCGGAAGTCGTCACCCAGGGTGTGCCGGTCGCGCCGGCCATCGACGAGATCGAAGGCGAATTTCGGGGTGATCGTCTCGAAAACGTGTTGATCGCAATGTGTCGGCGTGGCGGGTTTTCGGGCGCTGTCGTCTCGGACACAACTGGACTGCCGCTGGCCGTCTTCAATAGTCCTGTCGACAACGAGAGGATCGCGGCCTTCACCTCGGTCCTGGGCGGGGCGCTGGACAAAGCCGGCCTTTTTCTCGAGCAGCATGGGGCCGAGTACATTTCCATGGATATCAACTATGAGGACAAGGTTGTCGTACGACGCTTTTTCTTCGGTGATCTCGAGATGTACCTGATGGTCCTGTGTGCACAGTCGATGGATGAACGAGCTGAAGTCGAGATGTCGATTGAACAGATCGTGTCGATTCTTGGATAGGAGTTCAAGGTGATTTTCGTTGTTGACGATGAACAGATTTACTTGACCTTGGCCGGGGAGGCTCTCAGGCAGGCTGGATTTCAGGTTGAAACCTTTGAGCGAGCGGCTGACGCTCTCGAGAGCCTGGAGACCAATGACCCCGATTTGATTATCTCGGACATCATGATGCCCGGCATGGATGGTTTTGCCTTCAAAGAGGCGTTCTCTCAGCGTTTCCCGGGAAGAACAACACCCTTTGTTTTCTTCTCGTCGATGGGCGAACCCGAACAGTTGGTTCGAGGCCTGGAAGCCGAGGTCTGTGACTATCTGGTCAAGCCGATCGACGCACGGGTCCTGCAGGCCAAGGTCCGGTCACTGTTGAAAAGGCGAGAGCAAAAACCAGGCGCTGTCTTTGAGGGTGATCTCGGGCTCTTCCCCTTCATCAAGGTCGTTCAGTTCTGTGAGCAACAGGGATTGACGGGCGAAGTTCTATTCAGTGATGGTGACTGGAAGGTGGTCGTTCCTTTCAAGGCCGGGGCTTTTGTGTCTGATGGTATGGGTGATGCTGACGACGTATTGGAACGACTCTACGATCTGGAGCAGGGCAGGTTCATAATCAGGCCGGGCGCCGTCGATTACAGTGCCTTGGGCGGGGTCGCTGTTGTCGAGGAGAGTCCAGCTGAAGAGCCCCGTCCACAATCAACCATGCCGATGGGGAGATTGTCCGGGGTCAAGGTTGGCAAGCGGCTTTTTCAGATTCAGACCGAGATGGTGTCTTATCCCGAAGAGCGGATCGTGACTGTGGTCATCCTCGACGGCAATACTGTTCTCAAACGATCACTACCCGTTGAGGCTCCCGGCGCGAGGTCTGAATTGGAGGTTTTGATCGAGCAACAGCACCAGGAAGTCAAGGTAGAGGTCAACCGGAAGGTCGAGGATCTGGGCAAGGCAAAGAGTGCCGAGGCCGACTCTGAAAATGAGAGCTTTCACGAATTGTTTGATGCGGGCTTTGAGGCTTACCGGCAGGGTGATATCAAAAAGGCCCTGGAAGTCTGGCTCAAGGCACAGACCCTGAATCCGGACGACCCGACGTTGGAAATCAACCTCAAGATTGCCCGCGCCAAGCTTGAGGCCCGGTAGTTTTTGGCTCACTGCCTTTGAACAATAGTTTCGAGTATTCTGATTCAGTTATGAAGAAGCCGGCTTTTTATCCCAGGTGTTCCCTTCGCTCCTTCCGGAAGATCTATTGCTCCGTCCTCTTTGCTGTCTTCTCTCTACTTCTCCCCGTGGCGGGGGTGAATTCTCAGCAGGTCCAAGGCCGTGAACCCGTGCAAATCGGTGTCGTGGCTCAATTTGACGTGGACACGTGTCTTGAGAGGTGGCGGCCAACGAGTGAGTACCTCACCGAGGCGATCCCCTCATATGAGTTCACCATCGTCCCGATGAGCCCGACCGAGGCTATCCGAGCCTATCAGGCCGGAGAACTCGATTTTGCCATTGCGGATCCGGCGATCTCCTCGGAACTGATCTACCTCCGGGGCGGCCGAAAAATTGCCACGTTGAAGACCAGAGGACCCGGTGGCAGTGTGACTCCCCGGTGCGGGGGCGTTGTCTTCTGCCGAGATGATAATTGGTCAATAGCCGTTGCCTCTGATCTGAAGGGTGTTTCTTTCGCGGCGGTTGACCAAAAGAGTCTTGGGGGGTGGTTGGCAGCTGCTCGAGAGCTGCAAGAGATAGGGATTGCCGTCGGTGATTTTGAGATAGTTGATTTCCTTGGAAGTCATGAAAAGGTGGTTCAGGGGGTTCTCGGAGGATCCCACCGGGCGGGTACCGTTCAGACCGATATCTTGGAAACGATGGCGGCCGAAGGAGAAATCGACCTCGGTCACATCAGGGTTTTGAGTCTCTACGCTGGCGACGACTCGGCTGATTTTCCCTACAGTATTTCGACCAGGCTCTATCCCGAGAGACCCGTTCTCGCTGCGACCCACACCCCACAAGACCTGGTCGATCATGTCTCGGCGGCTCTCTTGTTGATGCCGGAGGATTCGGAGGCCGCCCGGGCAATCGGGTCTGGCGGTTGGACGCTTCCTGCAAAATACAAGCCGGTGTTGGAGTGCCTGATCGAACTGGACGTCGAACCCTATGGGCGACTCTTCAAGCCTTCACGCCGTCAGTTTTTCAAGATGTATATGCCCTGGATCGTGGGGGTCATAGCGGTCATTTTCGTTGGCCTTGCGGCTGCTGTTGTCATCGGTCGGAGAAACCAGGAGATGCAGCGGGCCCAAATCGAGTTGCAGGCTGAACTCGACCGGCGTCTGGTTTCCGAGGAGGCCATGGCGGCCAGTGAAAGGAAATACCGGCAGTTCTTCGAAAATTCCCCAGACCCCGTCTTTTTGGCTGATCGGAACAGGCTCGTCACCGAAATCAACGAGGCATTCCTCCGGGAAGGATCCTTCCAGAGGGGTGAGGTTGTCGGAAAACGCCTCGGAGATCGCGTTCATCCGGATGACCTGGAGGCCGTCATGGGTCTCATCGGTAGGGTGTTGGGAGGGACAACTTCCCGGGGAGAATGGAGGGTCAAGGACGTTCACGGGGTTTACCGATGGTTTTCAGTCGTTATTTGGCCGGTGTGGGGGAAAGAAGAGGCAGTTGTTGGTTTTGAGGGCATCGCCCGGAACGTCGATCAACGTCGCAAGGATGAGATACAGTTCCGCCAGCTCTCTGCGGCTATTGAGCAGGCGCCTGTTGCGGTGGTTATTACCGATGCCGAGGGGGTGATCGAATACGTAAATCCTGCTTTCACCGAGACGACCGGGTATTCCGAAGAGGAGGCCCTCGGTCAAAACCCCAGAATTCTCAAGTCCGATCATCAGCCGGAGTCCTTCTACACGGAATTGTGGACGACTATCACTGAAGGCAATGTCTGGCGAGGCGAATTTTGCAATCGGAAGAAAAGCGGGGAGTTGTACTGGGAACGGGCGGCAATAGCACCGGTCCGGGACGAACATGGCGACATCGTTCGCTACGTGGCGGTCAAAGAAAACCTGACTAAATTGCGGGAAACGGAGAGGGCGCTGCGGGATAGCGAGGAACTGTTCAAAACGGTGATCGAGACGGCCCAGGACTCCATCTTCGTCAAGGACCGGGATCTGACATACCGTCTGGTTAACCCTGCAATGGCAAGGGATCTCAGACGAACATCCGAGGAAATATCGGGCTTGACCGATTTCGACCTCTTTGGTCTCGAAGAGGGTCAAGAGATTCGGAAGATCGACGAACGAGTTCTCCGTGGTGAAACCGTGGAGGTTGTCAGTTCTTCGATCGTAACAGGAGAGGAACGTTCCTTTGCCGTCAGCCGGGTACCTTTGCGAAATCAGGATGGAGAGATTGACGGGGTCTGCGGAATCGCCCGGGATATCACCGAGCGAGAACGGCAAAAAGAAGATCTCAAGGAGGCCAAGAGCCTGGCTGAGGCAGCCACCGAGGCCAAGAGCCTCTTTACGGCCAGCATCAGCCACGAGTTGCGCACGCCCCTCAATGGAGTGGTGGGTATGATTGATCTCTTGCTGCAGACCGACCTCGACCCCGAGCAGCGGCAATATGTACGGATCGCCGGCGCCTCGGCACAATCACTGACGGAGTTGGTCGGGGAGGTCTTGGACTTCTCCAGAATCGAGGCCGGGAAGATCGAACTGAACCGGACGAACTTTGCTGTCAGGTCCTGGTTGGTGGAGACTGTGGAGATCGTCATCGAAAGGGCCAGGGTCAAAGGGCTTGACCTCAAATGGTCTGTGGGCCCAGATGTGCCTGAGTTGATTTGGGGCGATCAGTATCGGTTGCAACAGATACTCTTCAACCTGATAGGGAACGCCGTCAAGTTCACCAAGGAGGGGTCCATTACCGTTGGGATTGGACTTGCTTCAGGCGAAGAACAGAATGGTGCACTGGACTTCTCGGTTCAGGACACCGGAGTGGGTATTCCGAAAGCAAAGTTGGAAACCATATTTGATGTCTTTTCTTTGGCTGACGAGAACACCACGCGGTCTGTCGGAGGCACCGGCCTGGGCTTGGCGATCTCACGGGATCTGGTCGAAAAAATGGGCGGTCGAATCTGGGTGGAGAGTGAGCCTGGGGTCGGCAGCACATTCAGGTTCACTCTGCCTCAGAGAACCAGACCTGAGGCCATTGAGGATGTTCGCGGTGATCGGGCGCGGGAGGCATCAAGCCGCTCTCTCCGTGTTCTTGTCGTGGACGATAACCCGGTCAATCGCCTGGTGGCTGCGCGGACGGCGATCAAGTGCGGGCATTCGGTCACCGAGGCGGAGAACGGTCGGGTGACGCTTGAGATCCTTGCTCGGGGGGAGATCTTCGACGTTGTCCTGATGGACCTCCATATGCCGATGATCGACGGGTTGGAAGCGACGAAAGAGATTCGTCAGGGCGAGGGGGGCGATCAGCATCTGTGGATCATCGGCTTGACGGCTGCCGCCACAACCCAGGACAGAGAAGCATGCCTCGCTGCCGGGATGGATGATTATCTCAGCAAGCCCGTTCGTTTTGATGATCTTCAGGCAGCTCTGGCTCGTGCGGTGATTCGCTCCGGCCTCGTCGTTGATCGGTCTTAGAATTTCGGTTAACCTCAGGCGAACAAATAGCCGGTATTGGAAAAGGAGCCACAATGGAGTTCACAGACTTTCGCAACGTCCACCACATGGTGAGCGAAACGGTTAATCGATGGGGTGATCAGGCCGCCTTCCGCTGGATCCTTGAGTCGAAAGAAACTGAGTCGATCACATGGAATGGATTCTCCGACGAGGTGCGCCGGGTCGGCAAGAGCCTGATAGCCCTGGGACTCAAGAAGGGCGACAAGGCCAACATCCTGAGTTATACGAAATATCGGTGGGTCCTGACCGATGTTGGTTGTGCCTCGATCGGTTCCTGTGCTGTCGGGATCTACCAGTCGTTGTTGGCTCCGGACGTCAAGTACATTGTCAACCACTCGGATGCGGTCCTGGTCTTTGCCGAGGACGAGGCCCAGTTGGAGAAGCTGCTGTCCATCAGGGAAGAGATCCCGGCCATTCGAAAGGTCATCTTGTTTTCGGGCTCTGCCCCTGATAACGACTGGGTCATTACCTATGAGCAATTCCTTGAACTGGGCGCCGATATTTCGGACGAGGCCCTGGAGGAGAGAATCGCAGATGTCACCCCCGAGGACGTTGCCACGATCGTCTACACCTCAGGAACGACCGGTATTCCCAAGGGTGCAGTATTGACTCATGACAACGTCACGTTTACTGCCCAGTCAGTCTACGGCTCGACACAAATCCTCGAGGGAGACGAGACGTTGCTGTTTCTGCCCCTGGCCCACATCTTTGCCCGGACTCTGGTTTTCAGCGCGGTGGTTGCCGGTTCGACGACGACATTCGCCCGCGGTATCGATACGATCGTCGAGGACTTCTCAATTGCTCGACCCCACTGGTTTCCCAGTGTGCCTCGGATCTTCGAAAAGATCTATTCCAAGGTGATTTCGGGGGCCGAGGCCAAGGGAGGCGCCGCCCTGGTGATCTTCAACTGGGCTCGGTCGGTTGGTGACCGAATCAGTGATCTTAAACTCGAGGGCAAGCCCATTGGGTTCGTGTTGGGCCTCCAGTATTCCCTGGCGACGAAATTGGTCTTCTCCAAGGTCCAGGCGGCGCTTGGCGGACGGGTCCGATGGTGCATCAGCGGCGCCGCCCCGCTCAACGCATCGATCGCCAAGTTCTTCCACGCCGCGGGAATCTTGATTGTCGAAGGCATCGGTATGACCGAGAACATGTCTTTCTCAAACCTCAACCGCTACGACAACTACCGATTCGGCTGGGTTGGGCTCCCCGGGCCCGGGATCGAACAGAAGGTTGCCGAGGACGGCGAAGTGCTCTTTCGGGGTCGGAATATCATGAGGGAGTACTACAAGATGCCGGCCGAGACTGCCGAGACCCTGACTCCGGACGGCTGGCAGCACACTGGCGACCTCGGTGAGATCGACGAGGAGAACTTTCTCAAGATCACCGGCCGCAAGAAGGATCTGATCATCACTGCCGGCGGCAAGAACATAGCGCCGTCGGCCATAGAGGGCCTGATCGCCACCTCGAAGTTCATCAACCAGGTCTGCGCGATTGGTGACCGCAAGCCCTACCTGGTGGCGTTGATCACGGTCGATGCCGATAATATTCGAGCCTATGCCGAGGAGCAGGGCATTGGGGGCGCCGACCTTGCCGAGTTGATGGCCGACGAGAAAATCATCAGCCTGATTGATGCTGAACTCGAAGCAAAGAATGCCGACCTGGCGTCGTACGAAACCATCAAAAAATGCCGGCTGGTCGAGGAATTCACCATCGAAAACGGTCTCTTGACCCCAACCATGAAGGTCAAACGCAACGTAGCGATGGAAAGGTACGAGGATTTGATCGAGGGGATGTACGAATAATAGCTCTCAGCTCTCAGCTCTCAGCTCTCAGCTCTCAGCTCTCAGCTCTCAGCTATCAGCTGTCAGCGGTTTGCTGGCGCGTCCTGACTCAATCATTTCTTGGTCTGCATAGAGCCCGTTGTGAACGCTCATCGGCTGATTGGCGCGGGCCCACTATGCGCACGGCTGAGAGCTGACAGCTGACAGCTCAAGCGATTGCAGTAAATAGGAATAGCCACAAAGAGGCACGAAGAGGCACAAAGAGAGAAAATGCTGGGACTGCGGTTTGGAGCGCAGGGCTCTTCAGCCCCCTCGGCTTACCCGACACCTTTCTTCTTTAGGGAATGCTCCCGAGTCAATCGACGTAGTAGTAAGCAGTCTTGCGGATGACTCTACCATTGCTAAAAACCAGTTGGCGGACTCGATAGTGAGAATCCGAGCTGCTCTTGCTGTAGCGCCAGCGGACCAGTCCGTCACAGCTGTCTTGCTCCAACGGTGGACCAAGAGAACGGACTACATCGTCCATGTTTGCCCCAACCTGGATGTTTTCGAACGTAGTTTCCTCATATTGGGGTGGGTACACGGTCGTGTCCTCAAAGAAGTACGGGAAGATCAACCCTCGAACACCGTCTTCGACTGCATAGTGTGCGATGAGAAAACCAGAAACTACCAGCGCAAGACCAAACACAATCGACCAGAAAGGAACAGGTTGGGTGCGTAGGTTGGCTGAGATCCTTCTCACTACTTTTGTCCTCCAGCGCAGTTCTTGAAGACGAAATAACCTGCCAATCTAACAAAGTCGGGAAGGTCGGACCTGGCACAGATGCCCACTCCGGCTGCCGCCAGAGCGGGTCCCTATCTTCGGCCCGGGCTCAATCGCGCAAACCGGGAAGTTATTTCTGCGCGAACCCTTACCACATCGAATGCTCCGCCTCCCAGAGCCGCCGGTAGAGTCCATCGCGGGTCACGAGGTCTGAATGCGTTCCCTGTTGGACCATCCGCCCCTTGTCAAGGACGACGATGGCGTCGTAGTTCTCCATCTCGACCAGGCGGTGCGTGATGTGGAGCGTCGTCGTTCCTTCAAAAGCCTGGAAGATCTGCTGGAGCAGGGCCGAGGCCGTTGGTCCGTCCAGCTGGGCCGTCGGTTCATCCAGGATGAGAACGGCGGGCTTTTGCAAAAGCGTTCGGGCGACGCTGAGGCGCTGACGTTGCCCGCCCGAGAGACGTTGACCCTGTTCTCCGATCCAGGTATCCAGGCCTTCGGGCAGCTCTGAGAGGGTCGACTCCAGGGCCGCATACCGGCAGGCGGCCTGCAACTCCGAGGTTGAGGCTGAGGGCTGCGCCATCAGAAGGTTTTCTTTGATGGTGCCGCAAAACAGGGAGGTGTTCTGCGACACCAGGCCGATCGATCGTCGGAGATTGTCGAGGTCTAATTGCCTGATGTCGATGCCGCCGATGAGAACTTGACCTGCCTCGGGGTCCCAGAATCGTTGAGCCAGGTGTGCCAGGGTTGTCTTGCCCGCGCCGGAGGGGCCGACAATTGCCACTCGGGCGCCGGCCCCGACTTCAAGGTTGAGACCACTGATGGCCGGCCGGGTCGTACCGGGATAGGTGTGGGAGAGATTGCGAAAAATCAGAGAAGGACTCTGCTCCCCGGGTTCATTCCATGCTGTTGTGGAGGGCTCGGCCGGCGAGAAGACCGTTGGTTGAGCATCCAGAATCTCGAAGAGCCTGGCGGCAGAGGCCACCTGCTGATGAAGGAAACGGGCGGCCTGCGGCAGGGGCGTGGCCGCTTCGAATGCGGCGACGGCTGCCAGGCAGAGCACGGCCAACATCACACCGCTCAAGTTGCCCGATCGAACCTGTGGGATGGTGATGATCAAGATGGCCACAGCTGCCAGGTGAGTCAGGAGGACCCCGGCGCCGGTGGTGACGGCGTCAGTCATGGCGGCGTGGTGCTCGGCCCGGGCCAGCTCCTTTCTGAGGGTGTCAATTTTGGCTCGATGCGATTGACTGCCGTTGAACGCCAGTAGTTCGGGCATGCCCTGGACAAAGTCGACGACTGCATCACCGAGGCGGGATCTCGAGATTGTCGAGCTTCGGCCTTCTGCGTGAGCCCAGACCCATGTTGCCGCCGGCACGACGACAGCGGCCAGGATGAAAAACAGGGCAAAGGTGGCGGCGGCGCCGACCGAAAACCATGCCATGAAACAGCCGATGCCCAGGCCGACGGCCAGGGCTACCAGAGGAGGCGAGAGGACTCGGATAATAAAGCTCTGAAGGGCCTCGATGTCCGATACGGCTCGATCGAGCAAATCACCGACCGAACGGTCCAGCAAACGCGCCGGGGCCAGGGGCGCCAAGCTTTCGATGAACCACACCCGCAGTCCGGCCAGGAGTTTGAAGGTCAGTTCATGGCTGAGCAGGCGCTCGGAGTAGCGGAAGACACCTCGGGAGACGCCGAAGAAACGCACACCGACGATGGCGATTTGCAGGTCTGCGATTGACGGATGAAGGGCCGCCGTGGTGATCAGCCAAGCCGCCGTACCCATCAGGCCGACCGAGGCGCCGACGGTGGCTATTCCCAGGGTGAGGGTAGCGGCAATCGACCATCTCAGGGGGAGGACCAGTGTCATCAGACGACGCATGACGCCCATCGTTTGTGAGAACTCCAATCTGCGCTCGGACATGGCGGTACTCATGGTGAACCGCCAAGACTCCGGACCATCGTGGAAAAAAGGCCTTCGGACGACCTGAGTTCTGCAAAGGTCCCGGTCTGGATCACGCGACCTTGGTCCAAGACGACCACGTGGTCGGCGCGTCTGACCGTTGACAGACGGTGAGCGATGATCAATGCGGTTCGTCCCTGGAGCAGCTGGGACATCGAGTGCTCCAGTGCCTCGACGCTCTCGGGGTCGAGACCGGCGCCCGGCTCGTCCAGGATCAGGAAAGGGGCGTCCGTGAGGAACGCTCGGGCCAATGCCAGGCGTTGTGCCTCGCCTCCGGACAGTCGTGCGCCGCGCACGCCGATTGGGGTGTTCCAGCCCTGTGGCAGCTGTTCGATAAAGTAAAGTGCTCCGGCGCGCTTGGCTGCCTCTTTGACGTCGGTGTCGGTGGCGTCGGGTCGGCCCAGACGGATGTTGTCGGCCACATCGGCCGCCAGGAGGTGGGGTTCCTGGGGCACCCAGGCCAGGTGCCGGCGCCACTGCCCAGGGGCAATGTTGTATGCCGGGAGGCCGTCGGCCGAAATCGATCCGTGAGTGGGTTCGATGAATCGGAGCAGGAGGTTGGCGATCGTACTCTTGCCTGAGCCTGAAGGTCCAACCAGGGCTATGGTCTCACCTCTTTGCAGTTGGAAATTGATGCCCTGAAGGGCCGTTCGGGGTTCTTCCCCTTCGCGGCTTGGATAGGTGAAATGGACATTCCTCAGTTCGAGGACTTCTGGTGGCGCCATCCCAGAACCGACGGCTGCTGGGGCCGAGACGGTGACCGGTAGCGAGAGCAGTTCGAAGATTCGGTCGGCCGCGGCCACGCCGGCCTGACCCGAGTGAAATCGTTGACCCAAGAGCCGCAACGGCAGGTAGAACTCAGGGGCCAGCAGAAGGACAAAGAAAGCATCCCGGAATTCCAGGCGACCGTAGAGAAGGCGTAAGCCGATTTCCACCGCGACCACTGCCGTCGACAAGGTCGCGATCAACTCGAGCGCCAACGCCGAGACGAAGGCCAATCGCAGAACGCCCATGGTTCTTTGGCGAAGATCTTCGGTGACCCTGCGGACAGCATCGACGCGGTCCCGTATTCTGCCGAGAGCGATCAGAGTAGTCAGGCCTTGAATCGTATCGAGAAAAAAGGCGCCCAACCGAGCCAAGGCCGTGAATCTCTCCCTTGCTTTTGACTGTGCCGCGCCACCGATCAGGACCATGAATAGGGGAATCAACGGGGCGGTGAACACGAGAAGCAGTGCCGAGAAAGGGTCCTGCGTCAGGACCAGCACCATGACGGTGGTTGGTACCAGGGCGCTGAGGGCCAATTGGGGCAGGTAGTCGGTGAACCATGTACCGAGGTCATCGATGCCTTCCGAGAGGGTCATTTGCATGTCACCGCTGTGTTCGAGCCCCAGTGTGATGGGGCCGACCTGTTCCAGGTGGGCCAGGGTCCGGCTATGGATTTCACCGACGACGCGCTCGCCCAATCGGTGGGCGGCGATACGTTCGGCTGTCGTCAATGCCGCCCTGAGGCAGATGAAGGCCGCCAGGAGTACCAGGGGCCGGACGGTAGCCTCCAGCGCGAAGCCGCCGAGGAACACGGCATCGATGATGCCGGCCATCTCGAAGGCCTGGGCGACGGTCGCCAGGCCGGCGCAGAATCCCAGCATGACGGTCACCAGGAACAATAACCTGTGGCGCCCTGCCAAGCGGGCCAACCGGTGGTCAATCATCCGCATTGACGAATTTTACCTTGTGGGGGGCCAACCTTGCGGAGCTGGAAGCAAAAGGAAGCGACCGTCTTAAACCCGAGCCCGAGCCCGTTACCGTTATCGTTCCCGACTGATTTGTCACTGCACCATGAAGCCGGACCCAGGCAACCGCAACCGCTCCTGTGGGTTTTTTGGTGAGTGTTGAACTCGAAGAAAGCCGGTAACGGGCACGTGAACGGGCTCGGGCTCGGGAAAACTCCACGGTGTGCGATCACCGGCAAACCCTCCAACTCTCTCCATTTGTCTGACGTAGGCTTGGTTTTCGCTTCGAACTTTTGAAATTCCTGGAAGATAAGTAACTCACACCCACCCCCCCCGGGAGGAGGGGCGGGCATTGAAAAGCAAACCGATTCGCTCTCAATATTCCAAAGTCGAATCGACCGTGATTCGTTTTCTGAAGATCCAGTAGCTCCAAGCCTGGTAGGTCAGAACGAAGGGCAACAGGCCTACGGCGACGATCGACATCACCTTGAGGGTGTACTGGCTGGCCGAGGCGTTGTAAACCGTCAAGCTCCACTCGGGATTGAGAGACGAGACCATCAGGCGCGGGAAGAGCCCGAGGAAGATCGTCACCGTCGAAAAGATGATGGCGATGCCGGTCATTATGAATGCCCAGCCTTCGCGTTTTTGTCCGAGGAAGTACTTGACCAGGAGGAGGGCAATCACCGCCATGAACGGTACGGCGCCGGGGTTATAGCCGACGTGTTCGATGACGTCGGTTGCCACGACGAAGAGACCAACATAGAGGCCCAGGAGGATCACTGCCGGCAGCCACAGTTTGGAAGCGAATGCTCGCGCTCGCTCTTCCATGCCGCCCCCGGTCTTCAGCGCCAGGAAGACTGCGCCGTGGAGCGCAAAAACGGCAACGGCCGCCAGGCCGCCGACCAGGCAGAAGGGGTTGAGCAAGTTAAAAAACCCGCCGACATAGGTCATGTCCTGATCGATCGGTACGCCGCGAATCAAATTGGACATTGCAACGCCCCAAAGCAGGGCGGGGAGGAAGGACGTGATACAGATGACCCAATCCCAGGTTGACCGCCACTTCGGACTGTCGTCCTTGGATCGATAGTCGAAGGAGACGGCCCGCGTGATCAATGCCAGGAGCATCAGGACCAGGGCAATGTAGAAGCCCGAGAACATTGTTGCGTAGACGTGGGGGAAGGCGGCGAACATAGCCCCGCCGGCTGTCAGCATCCAGACTTCATTGCCGTCCCACACCGGGCCGATCGTATTGATGATCAGACGTCGTTCACGGTCGTTCTTGCCCAAAAAGGGCAGGAGCATGCCAACGCCGTAGTCGAAGCCCTCGAGAAAAAAGAAGCCCGAGAACAGGACGGTGATCAGAATGAACCAGAAAGTGTTGAGATCCATGATGTCCTCCTCTCCTTCACCGTGCCCCTGCAGGCACGGATGATTCTCCAGCGTCCTCGACAATGCCGGCGCCGGCGTATTTTTTAAGCAGGTGGATTTCCACCACCATCAAGACTGCGTAGAGCAATGAAAAGGACACCAGTGAGAACAGGACGTGGCCCGCACTGACTGTGCCTGTTGGCGAGAGCCCTTCAACGGTTTTCTGAAGACCGAAGACGATCCACGGTTGGCGGGCAATCTCGGTGAACATCCATCCGGTTGAGTTGGCAATGAACGGCAGGGCGATGCCCCAGAACATCAGCTTGAGCATCAGGGGCGAGTCAACCGCCCTGTTTTTCATGACGGCCCACAGGCCCCAAAGCCCTAAGAGCAGCATGGCGAAGCCCGCGCCGACCATCAGGCGGAAGGTCCAGTAGGAAACGGCGACCGGGGGCACATAGTCACCCGGGCCGTAGGTCTTGACGTATTCTTCCTGAAGGTCCTTGATGCCCTTGACCTCGCCTTCAAAGTGGTTGTAGGCCAGAAAGGACAGCAGGCCGGGTACCTTGATGGCCCAGACGTCTTTGCGTTCGGCCTCATTGCCGATGGTGAACAGCGACATCGATGCCGGGTTTTCGGTTTCCCAGAGGGCCTCGGCTGAGGCCATCTTCATCGGTTGGATTTTCATCATGTACTGGGACTGGCTGTGGCCGACCAGGGTCACTAGAACGGTACCCACCAGGGCGTACACAATGGCCAGGCTGAAGCTCTTGCGAAAGACCTCGAGATTTTCCGATCGACGGGCCAGATGCCAGGCAGCGATGCCGGCGACGAAGAAGCCGGCGGTGGCGACTGCCGAGGCGAAGACGTGGGGCCACTGGACCCAGACGTGACCGTTGCTTGCCAGAGCGAAGAAATCGACCATCTCGGCGCGGCCGTTGCGCAGGACATACCCAACCGGCTGCTGCATGAAGGAGTTGGCAATCAGAATCCACACGGCGCTGAGATTGGAACCGATGGCGACCATCCATGCCACCGCGCAGTGTGCCTTGGGCGACAGTTTGTCCCAACCGAAGATCCACACACCGATGAAGACCGATTCGATGTAGAAGGCCAACAGGGCCTCAATCGCCAACGGCGCCCCGAAGATATCGCCCATGAAGCGGGAGTATTCCGACCAGTTCATGCCGAACTGGAACTCCTGCACAATTCCGGTGGCGACCCCGATGGCGAAGTTGATCAAGAATAGCTTCCCCCAAAACTTGACCGCCTTCTTCCAATGTTCGTCACCCGTCTTGACGTAGATGGTCTCCATGATGGCGATCAACACCGAGAGACCCAACGTGACGGGAACGAAGAAATAGTGGTAGACGGTGACGATGCCGAACTGGAGTCGGGCCAACAGTAATGCGTCCATGAATTCCTCCCCCTTCAAATCAAAGTTCAGCGAACGGCCGTACGTCACGGACGCTCACCGAGCATGGAATCGATATCAGGAACATTTCGCGTTACATTACCATAACCTATGGATTTTATGATAGTTAGACAGTTGTTCAACTGAAAGTATGGTTCAGTTTTTTGGAACCCTTCGCTTTGTTGGGTCAGAAACTGGGCCGTGACCCGCCACGGGCGATCCACTATAGTTTCCCAAGTGAGGGGGCCCAGATGTTGATTGAGAGATCTCAGCGAGGGGTGATTCGGCATACCGGGACCGTCTACGGAAAGTCTGTTGAGGGGAACCCTCTCACCGTGTGGCTTCCCGAGACCAACAAGCCCGACATTCTGGTCCTGGCCTCCATTCACGGGGATGAAGCAGAGACGACTGTGGTTCTTTCGGACGCCCTGCGATCGATCAGCCCGGATGGTCTGAAGAATGCGGTCATTTTGTGCGGCAATGTCGACGGGCTTGCCCGGGGAACTCGAGGTAATGCACGAGGTGTGGATCTCAACCGCAATTTTCCAACGGCCAACTGGTTGCCGGAACCCGTTTATTACAAGAGTCGAAGAAACGAACCGCAGGACATCACACTCAGCCCAGGGGAATGTCCGGCTTCGGAGCCGGAAACCAAAGCGTTGCTGTCTCTTCTCGAACAACTGAAACCACGCGCAGTCGTCACCCTTCATTCGGCGCTGGCGTGCATCGATGATGCCGACGGTTCGGTTCTGGGACGACTACTGGCTCAAAAAACCGGCCTGCCGTTGGAGGTGGGTGTTGGGTATGCAACGCCGGGCTCGTTCGGTTCCTGGGCCTCGGAACAGAATCTGAATCTGGTCACCTACGAATTCGAGGCTGCATCGCCGTATGACCTCAAAGAACGGCACACGCCGGTATTGATCGATGTATTGACGGGCAAGGTCGATCTCTAGGGATAAGACATGCACATCCTCATCACAGACTCAGGTGTCGGCGGATTGTCCGTGTGTGCGTACGCAGAGCGGTTCTTGCGGACCACAAGTGTCGATCAGCCGGTCAGTCTGACCTACGTCAACGCCTCGCCGGAGAACGATTTCGGTTACAACTCGATGGGCTCTAGGGACGAAAAGGTGGAGAATTTTGATCGATTTCTCCACATCGTCGCCGACAGGTATCAACCCGACCTGATCTTCGTTGCCTGCAATACCCTTTCCGTGTTGATGGCCGACACCGAATTCTTGAGAGAAAATCGCACGCCGGTCCGGGGCATTGTGGAGATCGGAGTCAATCGTCTCCTTCATGATCTTCGACATACGCCGCAGTCAAAGGTGGTGATCTTCGGTACGGTGACGACGATCGAAGAGCAGACATACCCTGAGCTGCTCAAACACGGTGGAATTGACGAAGACAGGATCATCGCTCAGGCGTGCCCCTCCCTTGCCGATACAATTTCGGAAGATCGTCAGGGCTCGAAGGCGCGGCAGAAAATCAGGGAATTCGTTGGCGAGGCACTCGACAGGTCGACGACTCCAGCGGCAGAATTTCTGGCCTACCTTGCCTGCACCCACTACGGCTATCGGAAAGAGTTCTTCGCGGAAACGTTTGCAAAACGCGGTATCGCAGTGCAGGTCCTTAATCCCAATGAATTTGTGGCCAATGATCTCTTTGGGTCATTGAAACAAGAACTCTATGGTTCCGGGCGGGAAGGTGATATTCAGGTGGAGTTTGTCACCCGCTACCGGATTCCGGAAACGGCCCTCGAGACCATCGCGTTCTTCCTCGAACCGATCTCGCCGAGGACCATCAAGGCCTTTCAGAAATACACCTACGATCCTGGGCTGTTCTGACGGGAACCGTCGACCGGAAGTGCCCAAACTCAATCCCATCCGCGCGAAGCGCTCTGGTCCACGAATTGCTTCCGGTATCATGTTCCGATGAAGCTCATCAGGCCTCCCCGTCTTTATCCCGGTGATCCCGTCGCGGTCGTCGCAGCGTCCGGTCCGGTCAATCAAGAGAAGTTCTCAGCCGGAGTTGAGGCCCTGGGCGGTCGGTACGACTTGATCTACGACGAGAGTTCACTCTTCGCTCGTAAGGGTTTTCTTGCGGGCGAGGACGCCCATCGCCTCGAAGTTTTGAACACGGCCATCAGGGACCCGGAGTGCCGGGCCATCATTCTGGCTCGTGGTGGTTATGGTCTGACCCGTATTCTGCCGGGCATTGATCAGGCCGGCTTGCGGGTCCACCCCAAGGCCATCGTTGGTTACTCCGATGTCACTGCCCTGCTTTCCATGTGCTATGACGCCCGGGTTGCTTCCATCCACGGGCCCATGGTCAGTGATTTCGGGGGATTGTCTGACGGGGATCGAGATTCACTATTCAATCTTCTCGAAAATTCTGACCCCGGGGAGATTTTCGCAGGGTTGGAGACACTGGTCGAAGGACGGGCACGGGGACGTTTGATGGGAGGGAATCTCGAGGTTTTGTCCCGCCTGTTGGGCACTCCTTTTCAACCCAATTTCGAGGGCGCCGTGCTCTTTCTCGAAGAGGTTGGAGAGTTCCCATATCGGGTTGATCGCCTTTTGACCCACCTGGAAATGGCCGGAGTCTTTGAATCGGTTGCGGGAATCCTCATCGGCGACTTCACTGATTGTGATGAGCTGGAGGAGGGTGTAGTCCAGCCACCCAGTATTAACGACGTGCTGCTGGAGCGGCTGGGACGCCTGGAAGTTCCGGTTGCTCTCGGTGGAGCTTTCGGCCATGGCGACCGGAAGCGATCCCTGCCCGTTGGGGTACCGGTTGAACTGGACGCGGGGCGAGGGGTTCTGACGGCGATTGAGGGCGCTGTGTCTTAACCCGCACCTCACCGATTTTCGCACCTTGTTTCCTTTTTCCTTTTTGCCTTGGTACCTTGTTTTTGCGTCTCCCCTTTTCTGGGAATTCGAAGCCGTCAACAGGAGAGCGAAATGATGGAGCATACAGACAATAAGGGTGAGTCCACCGTGAAAGAGAAGCCCAAGAAGAGAAAAAAGCTCGCCATGCCCGACACCTACATCATAGTGGCCTTCATCGTGTTGGTCGTCGCGGGACTGACCTGGTTCATTCCGCCGGGAACCTATGATTATGAAGAGATCAATATCAACGGCAGCATGAAGAAAATCCCCGTTGACGGCACATTCCATTATCTGGATGCATCAGAGGCGAACCCGACCGGGGTTCTTGCCTATTTCAAATCGTTGTATACCGGCTGCGTGGATGCGGCGGATATTATTTTTGTTATCTTTATCTGTGCGGGCACATTCGGCATTCTCGTCAAGACAGGGGCGTTCCATGCCGGGATTGGTTCTGTACTTCGAAAAATGGGCAACAAGGATATCTTGCTGGTACCGATTTTGATGACCGTCTTTGCCCTTGGCAGTTCGCTATTCGGCATGCTCAGCGAATTCTACGGTTTTATTCCGCTGATGGTGGGGCTCGGCATCGCAATGGGCTATGACGCAATGTATGGTTTTGCAATCATCGCCTTGGGAGAATACGTTGGATTCATGGGCGCCACCTTGAATCCCTATACCGTTGGTGTGGCTCAGAAAATCGCCGGGGTCCCTATCTATTCGGCGACCGGATTCCGCATATTCGCCTTGGTGTGTTTCATTCTTGCATCGTCAGCCTATGTCATCGTCTACGGAAAACGGCTCAAGAAGAACCCCCAGCTTTCCGTCGTCTATGGAGAAAAGTCCATCCATGCGTTCAACATGGAAGAGCTTGACCAGTACAAGATGAATTTCAAGGCGGTGTTGATCATTCTCGACGTCTTGGCAACTCTGGGAATCCTGATGTACGGCATGATGAAACTGGGGTGGGGATATGGAGAGCTTTCCGGGTTATTCCTCGTCATGTCCATGATCGCCGCCGGCATCGACCGCTGGACTCCGAACCGTTGGGTTGATGAGTTCATAGCAGGTGTCAAAACGATTCTCTGGGGCGGCATGTTGACCGGTGTTGCAAAAGCAATCGTCGTCGTCATGGAAGATGCGCACATCAAAGACACGATCATATTTGGATTGTCCAACGGATTGAATGGCCTTCCGAGCGTAGTTTCTGCACAGACGATGCTGGTGGCTCAGACGGTGCTGAATTTCTTTATTCCGTCGGGAAGTGGGCAGGCAGCAGCAACAATGCCGATCATGGCGCCTCTTGCCGACATGCTGGGTGTCAGCAGACAGGTTGCATGTCTGGCATTCCAGTTTGGTGATGGGCTTTCCAATCTAGTGTGGCCGACATGTGGATGCGTGATCATATGTGCCCTCGGCGGCATTTCTATCCAGAAGTGGTGGAAGTGGTTCATGCCTCTTGCCGGAATACTGTTCGTGATGCAAATGGCCTTGATCGCATTGGCGATGTTGATGGGGTTGTAGTATCGAGGTCGTGTTTCGGACCAGCGGCGTCATGAGATCCTTTTCTTCGACGGTCTCCAGAGTCCAAGGGTGAGAGCGCCGGCGATAACTCCGAGAGTGACGAGCGCGATGCCCGGAACCAGACGACCGTACAAGAATGAACCGGTGGCGAAGAGGGCTGCGTAGACGGTGGCCGTTGCCGTCAGCATGCACACTATTCCTCGAGGCACCTCCCACGCGGAATCTTCCGAGCCGAGGCTTTCGCCCTCGGCCTCGGCTCTGGCCACAACCGCCCGCCAACCGGGTCCGCCGGGTCGGGTCTTGCGGTAGAAAGAGCGCAAGGTCACTTCGGCGGTGGGCCGAGTCAGGAGGGCCACCAGAGTCCAGATCACTGTTGTGAGAACGACGCCGATCAATAATTCCTGCCACGATGCAAGGCTCGGAAGACTGGCCTCTGCGGCCGTCCGGGTCATGCCCTCGGAGATCAGAGCCTCAATTTCCCGTGTACGAAGACCGTGCTGGAGGAAAAAGAACGAGGCGATCCCGAAGGACACCACCATGGCGGCGATTTCGGCCCAGGCGTTGATTCGCCACCAGAACCAGCGAAGGAGGAACAAGAGACCGGTGCCGGCGCCGATCTGCAGAAGGATACCGAACGCCTGAAGGGCATTGGTGAGCCTGAGAGCCAATAGTGCCGCCAGAACCATCAGGGTGACGGTGGCCAGTCGGCCGACCAGGACGACGCGTTTTTCGCTTGCATCGGGTTTGAGAAACCTTCGGTAGAAGTCGTGCGCAATATAGGACGAGCCCCAGTTGAGGTGGGTCGAGATCGTCGAGACGTAGGCGGCGGCCAGAGATCCGACCACGAGCCCCAGCCAGCCGGCCGGCACGAAGGTCAGCATCGCGGGGTAGGCGAGGTCATGACCGATCACATTCGGTGCGACTGCAGGGAAGGCCTCACGGAGGGCCGCAAGGTCCGGGAAGACGACGATCGAAGCCAGTGCCACCAGGAGCCAAGGCCACGGGCGAAGCGCGTAATGGGCGAGATTGAAAAAGAGAGTCGCGCCGATGGCGTGGTTTTCATCCTTGGCCGCAAGCATGCGTTGGGCGATGTAGCCTCCTCCGCCGGGTTCGGCGCCGGGATACCAGGCCGCCCACCACTGGACAGCCAGTGGAATGATGAACAGGGGAACGAGAACTTCGAGGTTTCGAAAATCGGGCATCATGGCCAGCCGGGGCGCAACCTCGGGATGCGTCAGCAAGTTCGAGAGACCACCGACTGAAGGGTGGCGCAGGGCAAAGACCGCTGCTGCCACGGAGCCGGTCATCGCTGCCGCAAAGAGCAAGAGATCGGTGGCCAGAACCGAGCGGAGGCCACCGACGGCGGCGACCGTCACCGTGATGACCGAGGCGATCACAACTGTCGTGACCGGTGACCATCCCAAGAGCACACTGGCAATCTTGATTGCGGCCAGCGTCACCGAAGCCATGACCATCACATTGAAGAGTACTCCGAGATAAACCGCTCGGAAACCCCGCAGGAAGGCCGCGGGTTTTCCACTGTAGCGAATCTCGTAAAACTCCAGATCGGTCAGCAGTCCGGACCGACGCCAGAGTCCGGCATAGACGAAGGTGGTCGTCATTCCGGTCAAAAGGAAGGCCCACCACACCCAGTTGCCGGCGACGCCGTTCCGGCGGGTGATGTCGGCAACCAAATTGGGGGTGTCGGTTGAAAACGTCGTGGCCACCATCGAGATACCGAGAAGCCACCACGGCGCCGATCGACCGGAGAGGAAGAAATCCGCCGCGCCCCGTCCTGCTCTTCGGGCGGAGAGCAGGCCGATGCCGATGGCCAAGATGCCGTAGGTGGCGAGTACGATCCAATCAATGTGCGCCAGATGCAATGGAAGTTCCTCCCGGGTGGGTTTCGAGACATCCTACCGTACCAGGGGAGAATTCATCCACGAAGGACACGAAGGACACGAAGGAAACACGGAGGAATAATCCACGAAGGACACGAAGGGGCACGAAAAGTAATTCACGAAGGGCTTCGCAGCTATCTGACATATCTCTTCCATTCGAGCTTGCCGTGTGAGCCGAAGTCAATGAGAATGCCAAACCGCAACCCGCTCGTTTCCAGAAAACCCGCCCCGAGTTCTCGATGCACCTCAATCGCCGTCCCGACGATCGCAAAGACTTCTTCCTTCAAAATCAGTTCACCCATCTTGGTGTCCCTTCGTGTCCTTCGTGGATCATTTCATGGGCCTTTTTCCGAACCGGAGATCATGCGATAGTAATCTGCATGCGAAAGTCTTTGATAGCAGTGTCGGTATTGATGGGAGGATTTGTGATCTTCGGATGCACAGGAGGCGATAGGTCTGGTCTGAAGGTAGAAGACGAAGCGCGAGCCGCATTGCAGGATCTGACTACAGGTGGTGGGGATTCGGCCCGCTCTCTCGCCGGACTTTCCGTGGCGGTGTTGCACCAGGGCGAGGTGCAATTCGAGGCCACCTTTGGAAGGGCCTCTATTGACCCGGTAGGAGAGAACGACCGCGCCTTGACCCCCGATAGCCTGATGCGAGTCGCGTCAATATCGAAAATGCTGTCCGCGATCGTCGTCATGCAGTTGGTGGAAGAAGGGAGGCTGGACCTGGATTCTGATGTCTCGGGGTTTCTTGGCTGGGAACTTCGTAATCAACACTACCCTGATCGGGTCGTCACTCTTCGGCAGCTGCTTTCCCACACCTCATCGATTCGTGATGCCGGCGAGTCTTACATCATTCGATATCCGCGCGCCCTTGCCGAGGTATTTGAGCCTGCCGATCCAGACTTTGGTGACCGATTTCAGGTCGACGAAGAAGGTGTGGATCGGGGGCCGGGCGCCTTCTTCGAATACGCCAATCTAAACTACGGGGTCGTTGCCACCATCCTGGAGACTGTGACAGGCCTTCGTTTCGATCAGTTGATGCAACAGCGTTTCTTCGGCCCTCTGGGTTTGCCGGGTGGATTCAACGTTGCGGCGTTTTCTCAGCCTGAGCAGAGCGGCTTGGCGACGCTCTATCGCCGACGTGACCAGGAGGAGATCTGGCATCCCGAGGGTC
>JAOZPW010000017.1:22653-24602 GCA_029932545.1 Thermoanaerobaculales bacterium
GTCCCTGGGTGGCACAGGTCGATGACCTGAGCGAAGGCATTGCCGCTGCTTTGCCTGACGGCGCGGACTACCGCCCGGGAACCAATGGGGCCCAGTTCAGCCCCCAGGGCGGAGCGCGGTTGTCTCTGAGGGGGCTTGAGACATTGGCGAAACTCCTGTTGGGTGACGGAAGGGTTGGAGATGTTCGACTGCTTGCGCCCGAGAGCATGACCGAACTGCGGCGCCCTGCCTGGATCTATGACGCTGACGCAGCAAACATTGAGGGCTACGACGGCACCCTTCATATCTACGCAACCGGCCCCCGTATCATCACCGGTACGACAGAAGGGGATCGACTCTTTGCCGGCGACACCAGGCGTTGGATCGGGCACTTTGGCGAGGCCTACGGGCTCCTGGCGGGTGTCTGGGTGCACCCGGAGTCAGGCGATGGTGTTGTCTTTGCGGTGACCGGAACCGCCTTCGATCCCTACGCTCTGGATGACGGTAGGAGCGCCCTTGTCCCCATCGAGGCCAAGATCCTCGAGCAACTTGGGAAGTTATTGGATGTTCCGACATACCCCACGGCGACAAGATCAGCAACCGAGTGATGGCATCAGGGCAGGCAACGCCGAGCCCGGGTTGGAAATCAGGCGGTTGACTCCCGCCGCTGTTTGGGTCAGGCTCAGTTGATCCCTCCACGCTGCAAACGGGAAGGAGAATTCCCTGTCTGCAGAGCGCGGAGCCGTCGGCTTCTATCGTGCCCGCAAGCCGCAAGAAACGCCCCTCTATCGCCGTTCGTTTTGAGCCCGAGGACCGGAAATCGATGGAGCAAGTGGCACGGTACATCCTCAGACCGCCCTTGAGTCTCGAGAGAATGAGGTACTCGGACGGGGATGAGGAGGTGGTCTATCGGCGCAAGGGATCAGACGGTCGATCGGGCGCGGAGGAGCGGATTGACGCACTGGACTTTCTTGCGAGGGTGATCGCCCATATTCCGCCGCCGAGAATTCACCTTGTTCGTTACCTGGGTCACTATTCGAACGTCGCGCGAGGCCGGCGAAACAAAGGGAAAGAGGAGCCGCTGAAACCGGTGCGTTCCGGAGTTCGGGATAATGGCGGTCTCACTGACCCCGAACGGAGAGCCCGGAGACGAGCCTGGGCGCGGCTCATCAGGCGCGTCTACGAAGTGGATCCGCTGGTATGTAGGAGTTGTGGCGGCGAGATGCGGATCGTTAGCGTGATCCTTGAGCACCGGGTGATCACAAGAATCCTGGGCCATCTTGCTCAGAAGGGCATCGAGCCGGGGCGTGGGCCGCCCGAACGGTTGAGAAGCCCATTACCGAAAACGGCCTGAGAGAGTCTGAGATATTCGACCCTTGGGGAGGCTTCGTGCCGGTACCGGCACGCACCTTCCCCAAGGGTACCCGGTGAAGGCCTGAGGGCGCCCGGCGCTTGATCGTCGCCGGAAAACGCCCCGTAAGGTCCACCCTCGTCGTCATCTGCTCCGAATGGCTCCTCGACAGTGGTAGGCTGGCTTGGATGAGGAAAAGGAAATCACTATCCCTGAGACACACTATCTTGAAAAGGGACTTCATCATGCCTCCAACCGTCAATCAGATTCATCGTGTCATTCAATCAGTATAAGAACCCGATCCTGACCCCACAACACATGAACATGCGTCTCTTTTATTGGGGACACTTTCTATTCCGATATCCCCTAAAGATCGTGTTTTCTTGGCATTGGTTTTTGACGCCTGCACTCGGCCGAGACTCGATTGCTGACGCGGCCCCCGTGGGGTGACACTGTTCCCAACGCCTTCAACGACTGCCGCCAGGCGATCGACACCGAGGCATTTGGGGAAACAGCGTCACCCCCGTTGAGTAGTGTGGCGCTCCCGGGTTTCAACGACGGCGCCGGCTCAGCAAGCGCGCCCCTCCAGTGACGTTGAGAGGTGAAAAGATGAGTGTCC
>JAOZPW010000193.1:0-4583 GCA_029932545.1 Thermoanaerobaculales bacterium
TGCGAAGACTGCCACAAGACGATCACGCCACTGATGGTCAAGGACTTCAACCGCGGCGTCATGTCAAAGACCATGACCTGCGCCGACTGCCACGGTGAGGAGCACACCTCGGCCGACGACGTCGAGAAGGCCAAACTCCCGACCATCGCCACCTGCCAGGCCTGCCATGAAGAGCAGGCCGAACAGTACCTCGCAGGCAAACACGCCAAGGGCCTCCTCGCGATCGATGTCCTGCCCTTCACCCACGGCCAACCTGACGCCTACATCGCGGGTCAGAAGGGTTGCGGCGGCTGTCACACCCTGGGAATGCTCGACGAGTCAGCAAGGGAAAGCGAAGGCCGCCAGTACCACAAGTACGGCATGGACTGCCAGAACTGCCACACCCGCCACGCCTTTTCCAAGGCCGAGGCCCAGGAGCCCGAAGCCTGCAGGACCTGCCATATGGGCTTCGACCACCCGCAGTGGGAGATGTGGTCCTCCTCCAAACACGGAGTCGCCTATCTGCTGGATCGGGAAGCCCACCGCGGGCCCACGTGCCAGGACTGCCACATGGCCGAAGGCAACCATTTTGTCCGCACGCCCTGGGGATTCCTCGGAGTACGGCTCCCTGAGGAAGACGAAGAGTGGATGGGCTACCGCGCGACGGTCCTGATGGGACTGGGCGTACTCGATGCTGAAGGTCAACCGACGCCGCTGCTCGACGTTGTCGTCGCCGGCGACATGGCCCGCCTCGATGCCGAATCGTTCAACGCCGAACGCAAACGCATCACCGACGTCTGTGCCAAGTGCCATTCGCCCAGCTACGTCGATGCCAACATCGCCAATGCCGACAAGATGCTGAAAGAAGCCGACAAGCTCTTTGCCGAGGCGATCACCATCATCAAGGACCTGCGCAAAGATGGCATTATCACAGTCAAAGAGGGCGAAGGCGTCTACCCACAACTGCTTTCCTTCTACGAAGTCGACACCAAGGTCGAGCAGATCCTCTACGAGATGTTCATGGACCACCGGATGAAGACCTTCATGGGCGCATTCCACATCAACCCGGACTACACAACATGGTACGGCTACGCCAAGATGAAGAAGGATCTGGTCGAGATCAAAGAGCTCGATCATCACATGCGGAAAGCATTCGAGGCCGAGAAAGCTTCTTGAGTTCCTTTTTCTTCAACTCAAACACCCCGCTTCGGCGGGGTGTTTTTTTTGCCCTGCTACCCTCCCCACCATGCGACACCGTCACCTGCACGAAGAAAACCGGAAGAGTTGGAACACAGCGACCCGCACCCACAACAGTCACAACTCCACGAATTGCGCCCACGGCAGACACCAACTCGCTATACTCTCTCAATGAACGAACTCACCGTTCTTTGTGCAACAGCGGCGACGGTCGGCATCGTGCACACAGTGCTCGGACCGGATCACTACTTGCCGTTTGTCGCCATGGCCCAGGCACGAGGATGGTCCACCGCAAAGACCGCCACGATCACGGGAGTCTGCGGCATCGGGCACGTCCTGGGATCGGTAGTACTGGGCTTTCTGGGCATTGGTTTGGGCGTCGCCGTCAGTCGGCTCGAGGGTTTCGAAGCCGTCAGAGGGGACGTCGCAGCCTGGATGCTTGTGGCCTTCGGCCTGGCCTACACCGTCTGGGGCATCAGGCGTGCGATTCGCAACCGGCCCCACACTCATCGCCACCTCCATGCCGACGGCACAGAACACGACCACACCCACAGCCACGCGACAGATCATGTCCATCCGCATGAGAGGCCCAAGGCCTCGATCACACCGTGGATCTTGTTTACGGTCTTTCTCTTCGGGCCCTGCGAGCCTCTGATCCCAATCCTGATGTACCCGGCGGCGACCTTGACTGCCGGGGCCGTCGCCCTGGTAGCGATCATTTTTGCCGTTGCGACGATCTCAACGATGCTGTTGATGGTCCTGACCCTCAACGCGGGCGCCCGGCGACTGCCGACCGCAAGCTTTGAACGCTGGGGCCACGCCCTCGCCGGAGCGGCCGTGCTCGCCTGTGGCGTGGCGATTCACATGGGACTGTAGGAGCCGTCGGCTCTCAGCTCAGCCTCTTGCATAAAACCACGAGAGGAGCAGCCACAAAAAGGCACAACAAATGAAGAAGAAAACTAATCCTATTTCACCGACTTTTGCTCCAACAACCTCGAAAAAGCGAGGCAGAGCTTCAGGTCGAAGGGGAGACACAATCAGATAATCCACGAAGTGCACGAAGGAACACTAAGAAAATACTCTTCGTGAATCTTCGTGTCCCTTCGTGGATATTTCCGCGCTCCATCGCATTGAGGAACGCGCGGAGACCGAAGAGCCAATCACTGAAGCGAGCGTCCGAGCGGCAGAAGGGCCATCGGAATCAGCTTGATATGTTGCAGTGCGAACGGAATGCCGATGATCGTAATCGCCAACACCGCTGCACTTACCAAGTGGGCGACGGCAATTTCCCATCCGAAGAAAATGATCCAGATAATATTGAAGATGACCCTCACAATACTGTTGGCATTGGGCTCCTCGACCAATTTCTTTCCAAAGGGCGCAAAGGTAGCCACGCCCAACTTCATCGCCTGAATACCGAACGGGATACCGACGATCGTCAGACACAGGCCGATACCACCGATGATGTAGCCAAGGCCGGTCAGAAAACCACCAAAGATCAACCAGAGTATGTTTCCCAGAAGACTCAACTTTTCTCCCTATGTGCCTCTCGCCACCGGGTCCACCACGCCTCTCGCTCGACGCCCTCGTCACCCGGCGGAATGAAGTCATGGACCTCGTCAAACGTCGAAACCCATTCTTCCGGCGGCAGTTCATCGGCGACGACCAGAGCTTCGGCACCATTGGGATTGGCCTCCTGACCGACCAATACCACTGGATCGATCACCTCGCCCATCTCCTTGGTCCACACACTATGAGGAACGAAAGCCAACTCTTCGTATGTCCAGAGATACTCATCGAGCACGGTTCTCAATCGGTCGTCAGCTGCCCAGACGACGATCTTTCGACCCTCGGCGTAGAGCCTTTCGACCTCACGGACCACCAGACCCGCACGTTTCGAACTTGGCAGAGAATGAGTCATCACGCGCGTCATGCCGAGATTCTAGCAGGAGCCGGCGCCTCTGCGGATCGCACCTTGCTAGAATCTCGACATGAACGCTGCACCTGACGACGGCGCCACCTATGTGATTCGTGGCGGAAACCCAATTTCCGGCACGCTCAAGCCTGGCGGAAACAAGAATGCTGCGCTGCCCATGCTCGCGGCGACCCTGCTGGGAGGTCAACCAGTCAGCCTCGAGAATGTCCCTGATATCAGAGATGTCGGGGTTATGCTCAGACTCCTTGGCGAACTGGGCGCAACGGTGACGGCCCTTGGGCCCGGTCACTGGTCGATCGATCCCTCCACAGTATCGACCCAGACCCTCACATCCAACCTGGCCGGCGAAATCCGGGCCTCGTTCCTTCTTGCCGGCCCCCTGCTGGGCCGCTGGGGCAGGGCAGTTCTTCCCCGCCCCGGCGGGGACCGGATTGGCCGCCGACCGCTGGACACCCACCTGCACGCATTGATCGAATTGGGCGCCGAAATCGAAATCCTTCCGGATCGTTACGTGATGAAGGCCCCCCGGGGCTTGAGCGGTGCAGATATTTTCCTGCACGAAATGTCGGTCATGGGCACCGAGAACGCAATCATGGCGGCTGCACTCGCTCAAGGGAAGACGACGATCCGTAACGCGGCCTCAGAGCCCCACGTACAGGAACTCTGCTCCCTTGTCGAGAGCCTGGGATGCCCCATTCAAGGCATCGGCACCAATAGACTGGAGATTGAAGGAATAAGGGATCTCGGGGGGGCAACAGCGGTCATCGGACCCGATCCGATCGAAGTCGGTTCTTTCATCGGCCTCGCTGCGGTTACCGGCGGACACTTGAGAATTCTGAATACAATGTCGAACCACCATCATCGCATGACACGCATCGGTTTCGGACGTCTGGGTATCCACTGGGAAGATGACGGGGACGATATCGTTGTTCCCGCAGGGCAGAATCTGGAGATCCGTGAAGATCTCACCGGAGGTATTCCGAAGCTCGATGACGGACCGTGGCCGGCTTTCCCGCCCGATTTGACGTCGATAGCGGTGGTCTTGGCCACGCAGGCACGAGGCACGATCCTCATCCACGAGAAGATGTTCGAAAGCCGCCTGTTCTGGGTCGATCGTCTGATCTCGATGGGCGCCAACATCGTCCTGTGTGATCCCCACCGCGCAGTTGTCGTAGGCCCGGCACGCCTTCAGGGTCAAGATCTGGCCAGTCCAGACATTCGCGCGGGGATGGCCTTGGTCATTGCAGCCCTGTGTGCCGAAGGTGAAAGCACCATCCACAACATCAAACAGGTCGAGCGGGGTTACGAAAACCTCCATCAACGGTTGCGGTCGCTCGGCGCCGACGTCGAACGAACGACGTAGAGTGGCCTCGAGGCCAAAAAGGTCTGGCAGGAAGGTCAGGCTCTTCCTCCGAAGGAGCCAGACGGCTTCGCCGTAACGGGTCCTCCAGACCGGCGCGCCGGTTCCTGC
>JAOZPW010000193.1:4683-7504 GCA_029932545.1 Thermoanaerobaculales bacterium
GGAGCCAGACGGCTTCGCCGTAACGGGTCCTCCAGACCGGCGCGCCGGTTCCTGCCCGCTGGGGCTACCGACCAAGATCCCGAATGACCTACTTCCTACTCCCTGTTCCCTGAATCCTGCTACCATCCTGCGAAGAATCTCAGTCTTTCGAGACTTAGGAGGCATGATGCGTAGATTGTTTGTTTTCACTGCCATATTGGTCGTTCTCGGATCTGTACCCGCAGCCGCCCAACAGGGCGAGTGGCGCTTTGCAACCAGACTGACCTCTCTCTCTTTTGATGCCACAACCGATCCCATTTTCGACTCCGGGACTCGAATGGACTCGAGTTCGTCCTCCGTGACGGCAGTCCTCGAAACGCAGTACATGGTTTCGGATGCAGTGGCACTCTGTGCGTCGTTGACCACAGCGCCATTCGAGTTCAAGGGTATCTCCGGCGACCATCACGGAGAAGATCTCGGCGAAATCTGGTTCACACCCATCACACTGACGTTGCGCTACGAGATCCAACTCCGCGGAGGCTTTCAGCCATATATTGGTGCAGGATTCAATACGACTTTTTACCTCTTTGACGATATTGAACCCGTACTCGAGCACTACGGCGTCACAAAACTGGTCGCCAATCCCAGTTTCGGCTGGGTAATCGAGGGCGGCCTCAACTACAGCCTCAGCCATACGACCTTCGTCAGCCTGGATCTTAAAATGATGGACCTGTCAGGCAAAATGGACCTCGAAAACGACGACCAGGAAAACCTCGACCGGGTTGCCATCGAGGGCAATCCTGTCGAAATCGGTCTCGGAATCGGATGGAGATGGTAAAGCTACGCCGGTAAAGCTAGGCCGATGCGTCGTTTGAACCGTCTGCTCTCTCTTGGCGGGCTACTTCGATAAATCGGCTTGAACGGTAGATGTAGTTGAAGCCGGACAGGATAATCAGAACGAAGGATAGGTAGAAGCAAGCGTCGGGGATCCATGAAGGCATCGCCGTCAGGTTGGCCAGCAGGACGATGCCGATCGTCACAATGTGCATGAAGGTCGTCGCCTTCCCCAGAACCGACGGCGGGAAATCCCGAATGTCTTCCACCAAATACAAGACCAGCACGACGACCATGATGAAGAAATCACGAAAGAGCGCGAGAATCGCCAGCCACAAGGGGATGACCACTGCCTGGCCCATCGGAATAGTCAAGGTCACATAGGCGGTGACCAGCAACAACTTGTCGGCGATCGGGTCAAGATAGGCGCCGACAATCGACTCCATATCAAAGCGGCGGGCCATCCATCCATCAAAGGCATCGGTCAACCCGGCGATGATCAGGGTCCACAAGGCCAGTCGAAAATCACCTTCGGCAACGGCAATGACAAAAAAAGGCACAATGGCCATTCGCGTCAAGGTGATGAAATTGGGCAACGTCAAGGGTCGGAGGCGCTTTTCTACCTCCGATCGGATATTGCCCTTGGCCTTGGCGTCATCAATCATGGGGCCATCCGATTTTTCAGCCACAAGAGCCTCAGACCCTTGAGGGTCAAATCGGCGTCAACGTGCTCGATCAAATCGGAATGCTCGCCAAAGGCTGCGGCGAGACCACCGGTCGCCACAACTGTGGCATCTCCAAGTTCATCGAGAATCCGCCGTGTCACTCCCTCCACAGCACCGAGATAACCATAGAAAAGGCCGGATTGGATTGAGTCCACGGTCCCCTTGCCGATCACTCTCTCGGGCGGCGCCATCGCCACCTGCGGAAGCTTGGCGGTCTTCGAAGACAGGGCCGCTGCCGTCACGCCAGGGCCCGGCGCGATCGCCCCGCCGAGGTACTCACCATCTGCCGAGACGACCTCCCAGGTCAACGCCGTCCCAAAATCAAGCACGATGCACGGCCCTCCGTAGATCTCGTAGGCGGCAACCGCATCGCACAGCCGGTCGGCGCCCAAATCCTGCGGCGTATCGACCAGCAACGGCATATCCGATTGAATACCCGGCTCGACAAAAAAGGGCTGCCGGCCCAGATAGCGCACCACACCCTCCCGCAAACAGGGATCCATCGGGGGCACAACCGACGAAACTGCGACACCCAACAAATCTTCGGGCTGAACGCCCTCCCACTCCAGAAGTTGCAGCAACCACATGCCGATCTCGTCAGCCGTTCGCTCGGCATGGGTCGTCAACCGCCAGTCGGTCTTCAATTCATCGCCCTGAAAGAGTCCAACCGTTGTATTGGTATTCCCGACATCAATCGCCAAGAGAAATTTATTCACGCCAGACTCCTCATTCTCACTCATGCCATCGTCCATAATCCCAAAAAATCGGTCACAACCGAAAGATAATACATGGACCCGAGCCGATTTCCAGGTCCTCGGTTTGCTAAAAACTCGGCAGGATTGACTGTCCCACAGGCCCGATCGCCGGGTCATCTGTGGGCGAAGGTCCCTGTCTGACGCTCGTGGCGGGGCTCGGAGCCTCAAGAAATCTCTGCAGATTCCCGCCCTGGTCCTTGCTGGACGGCGGGACGCTGTCGTCGCCTGGGAAAATACCCGCCAACGCGGCGATATCACCATCTTCACCACTACCCTACCCTCGCGCCCTTCAATTAAAAATTAAGAATTCAAAATTGAAAATTAATATCCCCTACTCCCCCATCCATCCCCCTATTACCGCCATCTCAACCAGGGCATCGGCTGCGACCTGGGTTCCTTCAGGCGTCCAATGCGGGTCACCGACATAACAGGTCGGGAAGACATCAGTCTGTTCGAAGGCCGGCAGAAGAGAATGGATGGCGAAAGGCGCCGTAGCGGCTTGTTCCTCGAAAAATCGAAAGGGTTCCT
>JAOZPW010000194.1 GCA_029932545.1 Thermoanaerobaculales bacterium
TGACCACACGGTCGCGGCCGGCGCGCTTTCCTTCATATAAAGCGTCGTCGGCGCGCTTTAGCAAAGCGGCGATTTCCTCACCGTGGTAGAGGCTGATGCCGACGGTGGCAGTGACGGGGAACGGCCTATCACCGACGATGAACGGTGTGTTGGCGAGGCGCTTGCGGATGCTGTCGGCTGCGACCGCGGCTCCGCGGAGATCGGTTCCGGGCAGAACAAGGAGAAACTCTTCGCCACCCCACCTGGCGATAAGGTCGATTGACCTGGTCGATGTTCGAAGAACTTCCGCGAAGTTCTCCAGGACGCGGTCGCCGATGTCGTGCCCGTGAACATCGTTGATCCGTTTGAAATGATCGATATCGAGCATCAGGACCGCGAAAGGCTGATGGGACCTTTCGAATCGCCGTACCTCTGCGGTCAATCGTGTCTCTGCCTCGCGTCGGTTGGCGAGACCGGTGAGGGCATCGGTTCGCGCAAGTTCGTCCAGCCGCTTGTGTGCTACCTCGAGATCGTCCTTCGCTTGAGTGATTTCACGGTGAGCCCGAGCCTTGAGGCGATACTGGTTGGTCAGCAGCGTCAGCACGATTGCCAGCGCGACGAAAGCGGCAAACCATAACCTGCGACGGATTTGCTCACGTTTCAGCTCGAGTTCGTGGACCGTTTGCTCGTGCTCGAGTTCGGCCTGTCGGCGCTCGGCTTCGAACCGTGCCTCGAGATCATCGATCGTACGGCCGGTTTCGGTCCTAAGGGTTCGTTGGCCCAGATCGTAGGCCCTGTCCAGGGTTTCGAATGCTCGGGCGTGGTTGCCAAGAGTCGCCTCGATGGATGCCAGGACTTGGAGCGCATTCTCTTCCACGGTGGGAAGGTCACCGGCCTGAGCCAACTCGAGGGAGCGTTCGGCCCATGAGGTGGCCTCGAGAGGTCGGTCAAGGGTCAGCAACATGCCGGCGGCGTTGGCGGCGGTGGTCGATGCCTCCCGCAGGTAACTGAGTTCCTGGAAGGTCTCAAAGGCATCGAGAAAGGCCACCAGAGCCTCTTCGTTGCGGTCCTCGGCGGCGAAGAGAAAGCCGATGTCGTTCTCAATTGACGCACGACCAGAGATGTCGCCGACGGTTTTCGCCAGTTCCAGCGCAACTCTCTTTCTTTCGATCGCTTCCTCGGCTCGACCGAGGTAGTGCATGATATTGGCCTCTTCATTGATCGATCGCAGAAGTTGTGAGTTGTTCGCTGCGCGTCTGGCGGCGTCTGCGGAAGCCTGGAATAGATCCAATGCCTGGTTGTACCGTTGGAGTTCCCGGTTGACGAAGCCCAGCAGGAATTGGGACTCGGCTTGGAGGTCTGGTGAGTCGATAGCCTCAGCGAGTTGAAGTGCCTGAAGGGCACGACTGGTGCACTGCTTGAACTGACCCAGGGTCAAAAGGGCACGCGCAATCTCATTCAGGTCTCTTGCCGCTTCGGCCTGTTCACCATGCCGCCGGCGTTCGGTGAGTGCCTGTTCGAGCAACAACAGGGCCTCGCTGTTTCGGCCTTGTCTCTGGAGGAATCGGGCCTCGGTCTCGAGAATGCGTACGGCCTCGACGCCGATGGTGTCGTGGTACGCCTCGACGATGCTCTGGGCCTGTGCGAGGGTTATCAGGCCATCTGAAACTTCGCCGTGGTCGCCTTGGATCTCCGCCAACCGCCGCAGAGCGCCGGCCTGGTCAGCCGGGTCCGGCAGTGACTGGGCAGCGGAGCGGACGGCCTCGATGACTTTGGCATCCGCCCCTGAAGCGGTGGCCTCCTGCAATAACAGGTTGATATCGGTTTCTGCGAGGGCAAATGCCGGTATGGTTCCGGCGAGGATGATTGTAATCACTGAAGCTACGGTGACGAATCTCAGAATAGGCACGTTTCCTATTGTTGCATCGCCGATCCGAATATCCCACTGGTGTCGCCCTTTGACGCACTGTCGTGACGTCGGTCACCGACGCTCGGCAGATCAGGGCTACGATGGGAACAGCATGATGCGGTCAGCATTCATCATTCTCGTAGCCTTTTCGCTGTTGGGTTCGGTGCCGCCGGCTTGGGCCGCCACCTACGAAGTCGGACCCGGACAGCCGCTGACGACAATCAGTGAAGTGCCCTGGGAGAGCCTGATGCCCGGGGATCGGGTTTTGATCCATTGGCGGGAGGAACCCTATGCCGAGAAATGGGTCATCTGCCGGCAGGGGACCGAGGCTGATCCCATCGTCGTCCGTGGGGTACCTGGGCCAGGGGGTGAGCTTCCTGTGATTGACGGCAGAGACGCTACTACCCGAACGGCCTTGAATTTCTGGAACGAAGGTCGGGGAGTGATCAAGATTGGTGGGGCGAATAGCCCGCCGGATACATTGCCGGCCCACATCGTTATTGAGAACCTGGATATCCGCTCGGGGAGGCCGCCCTTCAATTTTACCGACACCGATGGGCAATCAGCTTCTTACCAAAACAATGCCGCTGCGATCTACGTGGAGAAGGCCACCGACCTCATCATCCGCAACTGCATCCTTCGTGACTCCGGCAACGGGCTCTTTGTCGGTGCGTATGACGGCGAGACCGAGAACATCCTGATCGAGGGCAACTGGATCTACGACAATGGCATCGAGGGCTCAATCTACGAGCACAATACCTACACTGCGGCCATCGGCATCACCTACCAGTACAACCGTTTCGGACCCCTGCGCGGCACTGCGGGCGGCAACAATCTCAAGGATCGGTCGGCAGGCCTGGTTGTGCGCTGGAACTGGATCGAACGTGGGAACCGGCAGCTCGATCTGGTTGATGCCGAAGATAGCTCCGTGCTGGTCAACCATCCTTCCTACACCGAGACCCACGTCTACGGCAACGTATTGATCGAGAATGAGGGAACGGACAACTCCCAGATCGTGCACTACGGCGGCGACAGCGGAACAACCGCGGACTACCGCAAAGGCACCCTGTTCTTCTACAACAATACCGTCGTCTCCACCCGCGCCGGCAATACAACCCTGATGCGGCTGTCGACCAACGACGAAAAGGCCGACGTGCGCAACAACATCATCTACACCACCGCCACCGGCAACCACCTGGCCATGCTTTCGTCATCGGGCGTGATGGACCTCGGACACAACTGGTTGACAAGCGGTTGGGTGACCAGCCACAGCTCGTTCAACGGCGTGCTGACTGACGACGGAACCAATCTCGAGGGCAGTGATCCGGGCTTTGCCCAGGACTACGCCCTGGAGTCGGGATCACCCTGCGTGGATGCCGGTACGACCCTCAACCCAGCGGTTCTGCCGGACCACGCCCTGACCCGACAGTACGTGCCCCATCAGGGGAATACCTTTCGCCCTGACGACGGGGCCCTTGACCTCGGCGCCTTCGAACAGGGCCTGATCTTCGCGGACGGCTTCGAGAGTGGAGACGCCGACCAGTGGTCGGCACCGTGAGCCGATAGCGGTACTTTCTTCGGCGCCGAAGGTGGCGCCCTGTATCATCCCCCAATGAAACACGTATTTTTCCAAAAGGGTTTTCGTCCGTTCTTTCTTTTTGGCTCCTTGCTCGGGGCAGCGCTAGTCCCGTGGTGGGCTCACACGTATGACGAGAGTCTGACGGGGAAGCCCGGGCTCGAGGGCATCGCCTGGCACAGCCACGAGATGATCTTCGGTTTCGCGGTGGCGATTCTCGCAGGCTTCCTTTTGACCGCCGTCGAAAATTGGACCGATCGAAAGACCGCGCGGGGCGGGTTGTTGGTCGGCCTGGTTGCCCTTTGGGGCGTCGGAAGACTGGTCAGTGTCGGTGGTATCACCGCCTCGATCGCAGGTCTCGCGGAATTGAGTTTTTTGCCGGTGCTGACGGTGGTGATCGGTATTCCACTGATCCTTGCCGGCAGCCGGCGAAACTACCTGCTCCTGGCAGCGTTGCCGGCGCTCTGGTGCTGTGATGTGATTCACCATCTCCGCGCCTCAGGGCTTCTGCCGCAAACCTCGGTGCGAGGCGATCTGGTCGCGGTGGATATCATCGTGCTGATCTTAGTCGTCGTCACCGGCCGTATCGTGCCGCTTTTCACCCGCAACGCGTTGCAGGATCAGCGGATACAGGCCATTCCCGGCCTCAACACGGCGGCCATCGTTGCCGTTGGTCTGACGGCCCTGGTCGAGATTTTCGCGCCAACCGGCATCGTGATGGCGGTCGTGGCCGGCGCCGCAGGCCTGTTGGTGCTGGCGCGAGCCGTACGTTGGGGGGGGCATCGCACCCTCGCCAGCCCCATCTTGTGGATCCTCCACCTGGGTCACGCATGGATCGTCGCCGGTCTGCTGATGAAGGCCGCCTCCGCAGTCTGGTTGGGCATACAACCGAGCGTCGCGACCCACGCCTTGACGGCAGGCGCCATCGGCACCTTGACCCTTGGCATGATGGCGCGCGTCACCCTTGGGCATACCGGACGGGTGCTGAAGGTGTCGCCATTCATCACGGTTGCCTTCGTCTTGATCACGCTCGGTGCGGTGCTCCGGGTCTTCGGCCCCTGGTTCCAGCCGCAGTTGACCCGCACCGCCCTGATCATTTCTGCGAACTGCTGGTTTCTGGCCTTTATCCTGTACGTCGTCGTCAACGCTCGTTATCTGTTGACCCCTCGGCCTGACGGCAAGGAGGGCTGATGCAAATTCGAGTTCTTGGGCTGAGCGTTCTTGGGGTTCTGATGTGTTGCCCGATTGCAGCAGCAAACCCGAACGAAGCCGAGGCGGCGATCGGCACCGTTCTGGACACATTCCATCGCGCTGCGTCAGAGGCTGACGGCAAACTCTATTTCTCTCTCTTCACCGGCGATGCCGTGTTCATCGGAACCGATATCACCGAACGCTGGTCAATCGACCAGTTCAAGGCCTTCGCCGCACCGTATTTTTCCAAAGGTCAAGGCTGGACCTATGTACCCGGCAAACGCCACGTCGCCATCTTGCCGGGAGGAGTAGTTGCCCAGTTCGACGAAATTCTCTCAAACGAGAGTTATGGGACCTGCAGAGGCACCGGTGTTCTGATCCTCACCCCTGCAGGTTGGCGAATTTCGATGTACCACCTGACGATTCCAATCCCGAACGAGCTGGCCCGAGACGTGGTTGGCCGGATAAAGGAATTTAAAGGGGACACTACCGTTTCGGAGACGGATGGACCCTAGCCGTCCGGCCCGAGGCGGAGGCTTGGTCGCTGAGAGCTGCCAGGTGAAGGCTTATCCCCCCGCCGCGATCTTCTCCGCTCGTTCCAGGGCGTCGAGGGGTCCCAGGCCGACCAGGATGTCGCCTTCTTGCATACGAAAATCGCTGGAGGGGTTGAAGCAGGTGTCGTGGCCTCGTTTTCTCGCGATGATGATGATGCCGAAGTTTCTTCTGACGTGAGCTTCGGCCAGGGTACGGCCCTCAAGCTCAGAACCCGCCTGGACGGTAATCTCCGACAATTCCAGTTCCATATTGCTGTCCAAGAGGGAGGTGTCGATGAAGTCCATCATCTGTGGTTTGATGGCGGTCAAAGCCAATCGTTTGCCGCCGAGTTTGTAGGGGTTGATCACCTGGTGGGCGCCTGCGAGGCGAAGCCGTTCTTCGGCGCCATCCTCCACCGCAAGGCCGATGATTGTGATATCGGGTTGCAGCTGGCGGGCAAGGAGGATGGCGTAGACATTATGGGCATCATCACCCAGGCATGAGAGAAACGTCTTGGCTCGCCCGATACCTGCGGCCAGGAGGACATCCTCTTGGGTGGCGTCACCCTGAACGATCGGGATGTGGTTTTCTTCGAGTTGGTCGCAGACTTGCCCGCTTTCCTCGACAACGACGAAAGGTACTGAACTTTCGATCAGGACTTCCGCTACGGCCTGGCCGAGACGTCCATAACCGCAGATGATGATGTGGTCGGACATTCGTTTGATCACTGTGAGCTCCCGGTTCTTGTCGATGAAGCGGCGAAGGTTGACCTCGAGGACGGCCCTGGCCAGTTCCGTTCCGGTGAAAAGAATGACGCCGATACCGGCAAAGGCCATGAAAATGGTGAAGATACGGCCGGGTACCGACAGGGGGGCAACCTCTTTGAAGCCAATCGTCGTTACGGTGATGGTCGTCATGTAGAGGGCGTCGAGAAGGGACATTTCTTCGATAATCGAATAACCGATGGTTCCGGTCGCAATCACGGTACAGCCCGCGAGGCTGGCGGAGATGATGGCGCGGCGTCGTGACGATTGCATGAATATATCGTACAGGAAGCAGATTGTGAGCTGTCAGCTATCTGCTCTCAGCTTTCAGTTCCGGCTCCGCCGGGTTAGCATTCCATGGCGCTCTGGAAGAGCGGAGGAGGCACAGTGGTCAAGGCAGAAGGGAAAAAGTACGACTTTTCAGGTGAAGACGCAATCACACCGGAGGTTCTCGAGACCTTCCCCTACGAATACCGTGGACGGGATGCGCTGGTCGAACTGGACAGCGACGAATGGAGCTGTGTCTGTCCCTTCTCGGGCCTGCCTGATTTCGGCTGTGTGGTTGTTCGCTACATCCCGTCCGACCGGTGCATCGAGCTCAAATCCCTCAAGTACTACCTGACCTCGTTTCGCCAGGTCGGCATCTACCAGGAACATGCCGCCGGGCGCCTTCTCGATGATCTCGTAGCCGTCAGTGACCCAAAATGGATGGAAATCGTCCTGGACTACCGGGTCCGAGGCGGCATTCATACAGTGGTGACGGTAGAGAAGGGGGAGAGGGGAAGATAGTCGGTATCCCAAGGGCACCTTCACAACAAAAGGCGAGGCTTAGGTCCGACGACCAGAAACTGGAAACTAGAAACTGGAAACTCGATTCCACAACCTGACGCTGTCGTTCAAAACCCAGCATGGATCTATCCCGCCCTTCAGTCTTAGAGACAACAGAGTGCTTTCGGTCCTGCCAAGTTGGTGAACCCTCGGAGCTTTTGTTTCCAGTTTCTAGTTTCTAGTTTCTAGTTTCTAGTATCCGTATCATTTTCGTGTATCATATCTGCCGAAAATGAAGATCTCGTGAGGAGGCCTGGATAACGGGCCATTTCGATTTGGGGGCCGGCCGAGGCCGGCATAGTGAAATAGGGGGAAACAGTGGAACCAGTTCATTTAATTTATCTCTGTCCGGCAGTTGCAATTCTGGCACTGATCTATGCCTACATCAGGGCCTCGTGGGTCAAGGCTCAGGATCCGGGCAACGACCGCATGAAAATGATCGGCGGGTGGATCGCCGACGGGGCGATGGCCTTCCTGGCACGCGAGTACCGTGTGTTGGCAATTTTTGTTATCGCCGTTGCGGTGTTGCTTGGTGTTTCCAACCAGATGGTTGGCGATGACACCAACTGGATCATCTCCGTATCCTTCGTCTTGGGCGCCTTCTGCTCGGCACTGGCCGGCTACTTCGGCATGAAGACCGCCACGGCAGCCAATATCCGGACTGCGTCGGCTG
>JAOZPW010000195.1 GCA_029932545.1 Thermoanaerobaculales bacterium
ACGGGAACAACCCAGGTCAACACTGCTGCAAAGACGATCAGCGAGAAAACAATGACAAAAACGTCGGGAACTCGTTTCATCGGCGGCCCTCCGGTCGTTGGAGGGTAGCAGAAGATATTCTGCCCAACTCCACCGATGCGACACACCGTCAGAATTGTCGAGGCAGGGTCGTGAAGAACCACCGGTTCCAGGCGGGAACCAACTCGTGTATCATCCCCACCCCAGTCCCTTATTGGGACGGGTAGCAGGAGGAAATATGAGCGAACGCACGTTTACGATCATCAAGCCCGATTCCGTCGAAAAGGGCAATACCGGAAAAATCATCGCCCATCTTGAAGGTGAAGGATTCACAATCCTCGCCGGACGGATGACCCACCTCAGCCGGACCCAGGCCCAGGGCTTTTACGCCGTTCACAAGGAGCGCCCCTTCTACAACGACCTTGTTGCTTACATGACGTCTGGACCGGTATGGGTGATGGCCCTCGAACGAGACCAGGCCGTTCCCACGTTACGCAAAGTGATGGGTGCCACCAACCCCGCCGACGCCGACGAGGGTACGGTTCGAAAGCTTTACGGAGAGAGTATCGAACGCAATGCAATTCACGGTTCGGATTCCCCAGAAAACGCCGCGATTGAAATTGGCTTCTTCTTTCCGGCCTCTGATCTGGCGTAAGCGGCCCAGCGGGGCCAGGAGCTTTTAGCCATTAGCTATTAGCGGTTAGCTCAGAGTGGCATACAATCCGTTTGAGCCTGGAAGACAAGACTGAGTTCCACATCGTGAGGGAACGGTCCCACCTGCTCTTGCTAAAAGCTAATTGCTAACTGCTAACAGCTTTCATATCATCTTGCGTAGAACCTCGGAGGAAGAGAACCCATGAGAGTCAGCTGGAACCAGTACTTCATGAACCTGGCGGTTCAGGCTGCCACGCGCTCGACATGTCCGAGGAAACATGTCGGGGCGGTGATCGTTCGCGACAAATCCATCCTCTCCACCGGCTACAACGGATCAATTCGCGGCGCGGCCCACTGCACCGATGTCGGATGTCTGATGGAGGGCGGCCACTGCATCCGTACAGTACACGCCGAAGCCAACGCACTGGTTCAGGCTGCCAGCCATGGAATCCGACTGGAAGGCGCCGAGATCTACGTCACGGCCTCTCCCTGCTTCGACTGCTTCAAGTTGATTGTAAATGCCGGTATCCGAACGATCTACTACGGAGAGTTCTATCGTGACGAACGGGTTCTCGCCTTTGCCGAAGAGTTGGGGATCACCATGAGGCATCTGGGAATCGAGGACGAGGCGCCGGCGTGACGATCGACATCGACGTCAACAGCGTCACCGTCCCGCTCAACTGGAACCAACTATTCACTGGCGATGGACCGGTACACGTTGAGATCGGATCAGGCAAGGGCCGCTTTTTGCTCAAATTGGCGGCCGAGCGCCCGGAGATCTCCCTCTTGGCCGTCGAACGCGCCGGCAAATACCATCAATTGGTTTGCGACAAGGCCGGCCGACGAGGCCTGGAAAATGTACGCCTGCTCCGAACTACCGCAGAAGACCTGCTGTTCAGGCTTCTCCCACCGCTTTCGGTCGACGCCCTCTATATCCTGTTCCCTGACCCGTGGCCCAAGAAAAGACATCACAAGCGCCGTCTCTTTTCACCAGACGTCACCGAGGCAATGGTCCGATGCCTCAAACCCAGGGCGCCACTGTTGGTCAAAAGCGACCATCCGGCCTACGCTGAAGTCATCGAGGCCGTATTGAATCAGACCCCAGGTCTGAAGCCCAGCGACCCTGAGGAGGCTTTTCTGGATCTGCCCTTGACCGGTTTTGAATCAAAATACGTCATGGAGGGCAGAAAAATCCACGCCTTTTCGATGGTGAAGAAGTAAGGGCAGAAACTGGAAACTGGGAAGCACAGCCGGGGGCGAGCACCCTCGTTTTGTGCCGAATGGGCACAATAGGGTTGCTGTGGATTTGCAGAATTTAGAAAGGTTGTCTGGGGTAGCAATACTCCCGGGTAGCCGGCACTCAGTTCCGAGTTTCCAGTTTCCAATACTTATTCCTGCAGCTCTCCGGAAACCACTTCACCGTCCGACAGCGTCACCGACCATCGAACTGTTACTCTTGAGCGACTGGAAGGCAAGCGGATCACGCCTGTGGTCAACGACTCCTGGGCGCCGACGAGTATCTCTGTGAAACGTACGGCGTTGACACCTGAGCTGAGGCCCGGCTTCCACTGGTCCCCGATCCTCTTGCCCACCTCGATCCGCTCGAAATCCCCGGCATCATCCGCCACGAGGTAGCCGGACTCCAAAGAAACCTCCACCCAGTTTCCATGTCCTGAGACCACCGAAGCAAAAGGGCTCAGATTGACGACCGAAATCCGAAGAGACCTCCCCTGGCGGCGAAGACTGACATCCAGGTCAGGCGCCGGCCCTTTTCCCTCCAGATATGCCGTCAGAGCCCGGCCGTCTATCCCCAATGTCCCATCGGCAGGGGGCAACGCCACCAGGTCCCAGCCCACCACCTCGGGCATGAACACAGAGTCAATCTCCCGAAGAGCGGAGTCCAGACGTACGGCATCCATCCACTGCACCTCAAACCTGTCCCCCACCGCCCATTTTCGCCCGCTCCACTCCATTGGTTTCCGAAAAATGAAGGCGCGATCCAGTTTCGAGGCCGTGCTGACCTCGACCCGGCCCCCATTGCAAAGCCGATCGAGGTCCTCTCCCCAACGCGCCAGTTTCGGGTCGGTCCTGGGCGTCAAGACGATGCCGGCTCTGACCCTGACACCCGTACCCGCAAGGGTGGCAAGTCGATCAACCAATGGTTCATTCCCCGCATCACCGACGCCCCGCAGGCCGACGCCCCCGGGCCCAAACAGGGGAACGATGATCGTCCCCGCGGCTTTGGCCAACTCCAGGCCACGGTCGGTTCGAATCTGACTAACTGTGAGAATCGGCAAAACCGGCAAGCCGCTTTCCTGGTCAAGGGCCCTAACAAATCCAGCAATTCCGGGTGAGAGTCTCGGTATATCGACGACGATTTCGGCAGTCGTTGGACCGACGACAGGGGCCAGTCCACGCCAGAGGGCCGAAGCTGCCTCCGGCTTGAGTTCGACAGATCCGGATTCAATACGCAATGCGGCCGATCCCCGAATCTCGCCGGCGATCCAGGGGGCCGGATCAACCTTGATGACCGGCGATCCCGTCGTCAAGTCAACTAACCCCCTGCGAACGACCAACACATCGACACCGGCCCTCTTGAGCCTTGCCGCAACGTCCTCGTCGACGGCTCCGGCCACCCAGACGGCAGTCTTGCGCAAGAGCGGCGCCGGCTTGTCGACAGCAACCTCCTGCCCACGCCCACATCCGATCGCCAGAACCAGAATCAACCCGAAGAGACATGACTTCATCGGGACATTCTAACCCGGCGTACCCGTTATCCCGAGCCCGAGCCCTCCGTTGTCGTTCCCGATGTATGGTCTCCAGCTTGGTGTACAACTCTGGGGCAAATCAAAAAACGGGTCGGCATGATCTTCGCGTCGTAATGATGATGACATCGGCGGGCAGCCGAGACCTGAGGAAACCCGGTAACGGGCACGGGCACGGGCTCGGGCTCGGGGAAATCCACAAATTGCTGTCGGCTGCTCATTGTCAACCCTCAACAGATGGTTCAATCCCCTGAACTTTCGCCATCAGGAGCACAGGGGAATCGCATCCGGACCACCAGTCCCTTTGGACCATTGATCGCGTCAACGACGCCGTGGGCCCGGTTCACTACCTGACGAACCAGGGCGAGACCCAACCCGGTCCCAGACCCGGTCGCCGAAAAATGCGGCGCAAAGAGATCCTCGGCCCGCTCACCCTCACCGCCCCCCCCGTCATCTGCACCCTCAAGACCCCAGCCCGAACCTTCTATCCGGGTTCGTAGGATAATTTCACCTGAATGATGATCGATCACAGTCATCGAATTCAGCAAAACCGTGTCCACCGCCCGGCGAAGCCACCGGGCATCAGCGATGACGCGGCATCGCCCTGGATCCTCGATTTCCAACCGCAGTTTGCCGCCTCGACGATGCAATACCTCCAGATGACCAACGGCCTCTTTAGCAACCTCGCCGAGATCGACCGGCTCAGGTTCCCATGCTTCGAGGGCCACGAGGTTGGAGAAGGCATTGGCGGTCTCCTGGAGCCGACCCGTCTGGACCAGAATCTCGGTAGCAGCCTGATCTACCAGACTGCCGAGGTCCTCCCTTTCTCGACGACGGCTTTCCTGGAGTTCCTGAACCCACAATCGGATCGGCGTCAACGGATTCTTGACCTCGTGAGCCACGATCCGAGCCATGTGGGTCAGTTGTTCCAGACGATCGGCCCGAACCACCTCGGTAACATCTTCAATCACGATCAACCGGCCTTGCCGTCCGCCGGGAAGCGGCACATCGGCCAGGCCGACTCTCCAACTGAGATCCCTGCCGGGATCCGGTCTGACGATCTTGAGGGCCGAGGTATTCTCCAACCTTTCAAGGTTGCTTCGATCCGCTATCACATCCGGGTGCTCTCGAAGAACCACTTCCCCGCTGGGGTTGGCAAAGAGAGTGTGACCGTCCTGGTCGAGCACCAGGACCGCCGGCTCCAGGTTGGCCAGCGTAATCCGCAGCATTTCTTCCTGGTCCTTGAGGGATGCTTCGCGTTCCTGCACCGCATGCGCCATCGTTTCAACGGCTTCGAGCACCTCGGCAAGATCACGCTCCCGAGGCCGCTCGACGACACCAAGCGGCTCACCATCCAACAATCGCCTGGAAACACCAACCAGGTCCCTCAGCGAATGACTGAGTCTCCTCTCGATCCGTCCAGCCAGGGCAAGGGCCAACAGGGCCGCCACGACCGCGCCCCCGAAGAGCCAGTCGACAGCCCGAGGAAGATCCCTGTCGCCGTATGGCCCTTCCTTGAACAACTGGAGCAGCAATCGCTGTCGGTTGAGCGTCACAGCGCCCCCGACGACCATTTCATGGCCCCACCGCCGAACGACAACGTCATCCCGGCCCAGAAGGAACACAGGAAAGACATCAACCATCGGCAGCCCAGGCAGTCGTCCGAGGTCCATGAGATCGGGTCTGGAGGCCGCAACTTCATCGACGCCGTCGAACAGAACGACTTCTCCACCCCATCCCAGTGCCAGCCACCTGGCAAAGTCGTCGTTGACATCAAAATCGCCACCCAAGTGCTCGGCCGTGTACCGAACCGACCTGAAGGCGTCGAGGCCCAACGCTCGCTCCGTCTCCGTCTCCTGCCCCACAATCCTGAACTGCAACACCAGTGCCAACGCAGCCAGAGGCACAATGACAGCCCCGGCCACCAACAGTCGCAAACGGCCGCCGAAGGTCGCCGTACCCTCATGCAACAGGCCCGGAGGCCTTATCACCGCCATCGCCGCCAGAACCCACAGCGCCGCCAGCAACCCCCTGACGACCCACGTGGTGACCGAGGGAATATGCGCAACCCTGGCTACCAGCCAGGCCCGTTCCCGGACGATCCTGGCCGGATGACGAATCCCGCCGATCTCCAGCCACGTCCATCCGCCCCTTTGGTGGTACAGCGCCCCCGCCCGAGCCGGTCCCAAAGGGGAAACATCTGGGTGAAGCGAGGCAGCTACGGCGCCGGACCGGCTCATGACCACCGACCACATCGGTGACTGCCGCGACGAGTCCAGCCCGCCCCGCGTCGGCCAATCCTCCAGGAGAGACCACGGTTCTTCCGCCGTCCTGAGCTCGATATGACCGTCGATCTCCGGCAAGGCCGTCCACTCTCGAGTCACCCTCACCCGATCACCCGCAGGGGCGAGATCACCCCAGACGGAGACCACATTCCCGGCAGGTCCAAATACCAGGACTTCCGCCCCCCGGGCCACACCGTCAAGGCCCCATTCCTGAGCCAGGACCGAAGCCAGGTCCCTGAGTGAGACTCCGGCATTCCCATCACCCACCAGGTCCCGAAGATCAAGAGCGCCTGAGTCCGGCACATTGAATACCGGAGACGTCGGCCACCTGAGAAGTTCCACCGCAGGCCGAACCACCGAAACGACCACCGCCATTCCAGCAATCAGAAACGCCCCCGCCAACCGTCGTTCCAACCCCCAGCGGGAACCAGGCCATGCCGCAAGTACCCAGGCAGACGCCACAAGCCACACGACACCCGCCCCCGGTTCGAGAAGGTGTACCGGAAGCCAGTCCGAGACCCAATCATTGGATCCGAGTGCACATGCCACCATCGCGGCGCCAAGGGTTGAGCCGACGACGAACCGGCCGGCCCGCGGCTTCAGGGAAGAAGCCCATCGACCGATAGCCGCCCCTCCCAAACACACCAACAACCCAAGTGCAGCAGTCGATCCGGTCCCCACAACCGCCACAAAGCCTCCGAGAACACAAGGCAGAGCCATGGCGGGAAAAAACACCAGGCTGATCAACCCCAGACACACCCATCCGAATCCAGTGGAAAACGGCTGCCAACGAACCTCTTCCCCGACCCAGGTCACAGGTAACTCTATGCCCGGCGCGACACGGGACTGTACAACGACTTCATCAGGGTCCCAGAAGGCAAAACGTACCTTCCATCCCGGAGGCGCCGTCAAACCAAATGCACGCCGCGACTCAAGACTGCTGCGTTCGGCAACGATCACCGAACCCGCCAGGCGGCCTTCATGCAAGAGGGGCTCCCGCAACGCCAAGGTGGCGGTTCCGGAGGTTCGGATCATTTTCCACCGTCGGGGCCCAAGGTACCTGAGGCCCTCCGGGAACCGGTAAGGCCGGCCACCCCATGCCACAAGCCGGCCTCGCTCATCCGCAAGGTAGATCGTTAAAGCAGGCTGGCCGACGACGACACGGGAGAGGAGGTCAAACGGCTGAGACGGATCCAGAGTCGCACCAGTACCGATGACCAGATCGCCTATCCGAGGATCTTCTGCAACCGATTGGGCAAGATTCAGCATCGAACGACACCGCTGCTCAAACTGGACCGAAACTTCCTCGTAGGTCGGCGGCCCGGGCGCCGGGACCAACAAACCGATCCACGCCGGAATGACTGCCAGCCACGGCCACCACGCTGTCCCACGGGGCGCCGCCACCATCAACGCCAGCAGGCCAATGACCACCGCCACCCAACTCGGGAGGTCATTTCCGGGCCACGGCGTCGCGGCGACCAACGCGACCATCACACCAAGAATGGCAGCCGCCGGGGTCCCTCGGAAGGAAATATTCATCTGACGAGTATAGAACCTAACCAGCGGAGCCGGAACCAAAAGGAATCGGTTCGCCTTACCCCCGAGCCCGAGCCCGTTAGCGTTACCGTTACCGTTACCGATATATGTTTGTCACGACCCTTCGAGACTGGACC
>JAOZPW010000196.1 GCA_029932545.1 Thermoanaerobaculales bacterium
GGCCCTGCTGTGGCGCTCCTTCCGAGCTCTACGGCTGGGTGGTCTGGGTTGGCGACATGGGCGGCCTCGTTCCGCCGTCTGGTGACGCTTACACGGCGGATCACTATGGCCCGTTCACGCCCGTTGATCCCGCTCCCGACACCTTCCCGCCCGTCGTCTACACCTACGTAGACGTCAGCGCCGAAGGCGTCGTCATTCCCGCCGGCAACTTCTTTGTCTTCGGTTATGACGTCACCGGTAACGGTGGACAGATCGACTACAACGGTGTCGATACCTATGGGTGGTATTCGGGAGCCTGGGACGGCGACGGTGGGTGGGGACGCACCACAGTCATGCAGTTCAAGGCCAACATCGCGACTCAACCGACCCCTACACCCCCGCCCGGTGGAGGAGTCGCGCCGATTCCAACGTTGTCTACCACAGGTATTGTTGCGATGGTGCTGATGCTGATCGGAATTGGGTTCGTCGTCGTAATCAGGCGTCGATAAGTAGTTTTTGAGTGAGTAAATGAGCCGGTTCCCTGGGTGGGAACCGGCTTTTCTCTTTCCCCGCGGGAGGGTCGATGAGCCAGATGAACCATCAGTTGATCTCTATCCTGGATTTTGGATCCCAGTACACCCAATTGATTGCACGCAGATTGCGAGAGTTGGGCGTCAAGACCGCTATTGTACGTGGTGATTTTCCGGCTGAGAAAATTCAAGAAAATCACGCCATCGGCATCGTGCTTTCCGGCGGACCATCATCGGTTTTTGAAGAGGGTGCGCTCCAGGTGGACCCGGAAATCTTCGCCCTTGATATTCCAGTTCTTGGAATCTGCTATGGCATGCAATTGATGGCACGATATCTCGGGGGAAGGGTGGCCCCCTCCGACAGCCGCGAGTACGGGTTGGCGGAGTTGGAGATTGTCGCCGACCGGAGCGTGGTCGCCGGTACCCCGAAACACCAGAGTGTCTGGATGAGCCACGGGGACCATGTCGGTCAGACTCCGGATGGGTTTGAGGTTCTTGCACGCACTGAGGGGACGCCGATTGCGGCCATGTTCGATCCGAAACGCCGTTTCGTCGGCCTGCAGTTTCATCCGGAGGTCAAACACACACCCAACGGCGAAGCTATGCTCGAGTGCTTTCTCGACATGACAGGGGCCACGCGGGATTGGAACCCGGAGGCCATCCGGACGGAACTGGTCGAAGGGCTGCGCAACAGCGTTCCCGAAGGCCGGGTGATTTGCGGCGTGTCAGGCGGGGTAGACTCCTCGGTGACTGCGGTGTTGTTGCGCGAGGCGATAGGGGACCGTCTGGTTCCGATATTTGTTGACACAGGGTTGCTCCGCAAGGGCGAACGCCACGCGGTTGAGACCAGCTTCGATCATTTTGGGATGCACCTGGACGTCGTTGACGCGTCCGAGAGGTTTTTCTCGGCCCTTGAGGGTGAATCGGACCCTGAACGAAAACGCAAGATCATTGGGCACGAATTCGTCGAGGTGTTTCAGTCCGAAGCCAAGCGTTTTTCTGATGCTTCATACCTGGCTCAGGGCACTCTTTACCCCGACGTCATCGAGAGTTCCGGTGTTCGGGGAACTGCAGCGGTCATCAAGACCCACCACAACGTCGGAGGGCTCCCGGCACGCCTGGGGCTGAAACTCGTAGAGCCCCTGAGGGAGCTTTTCAAGGATGAAGTACGTCGGGTAGGGGAGGCCTTGGGACTACCCCACGACTTTGTCTGGCGACACCCGTTTCCGGGGCCCGGCCTCGGTGTGCGGATCCTGGGTGAGATCACGCGGGAGCAGGTCTCCATACTGCAGGAAGCCGATCACATCGTCCTGGATGAGATCCGCCAGGCAGGCCTCTATGAGGCTATCGCCCAGGCCTTGTGCGTGCTGTTGCCGGTGCGATCGGTCGGGGTGATGGGAGATGCAAGGACCTACGAGCAGGTCCTTGCAGTTCGTGCGGTCACCACTACCGACTTTATGACTGCCGACTGGTTTCGTTTCCCTCCGGAGGTGCTGGATCGCATCGCACGGCGTGTTGTCAATGAGGTCCGTGGCATCAATCGCGTCGTCTACGACATTACCTCCAAACCCCCCGGCACCATCGAGTGGGAGTAGAGAAGGGGAAGCTGTCAGCTATCAGCTCTCAGCTATCAGTATCAGGCACCTGCGAAACTGTACAGAATTTCGAACTGCCACCAATGACCCGATAGTCTGGTTCTGAACACAGGAATCTCCACCAAAAGCCTGTTCGGGAACTGACAGCTGATAGCTGAGAGCTCCGCTGGTTCCGCCTCTAGCGGAATTCCAGCGGTATGGCTCTGGTACCATCTTCCGTATTCCGCCGGTTCAGCTTTACCCGGCGGTGATGCCGCAGGGGTGAACTGCGGCAACCAGGAGGAGACGATGGCTCGCAGAAAAGTCCTGATCATGGGTGCAGCTGGGCGTGACTTCCATAATTTCAACTGTTTGTACCGGGATAACGAAGACTATGATGTAGTGGCATTTACGGCTACGCAAATTCCCGATATTGACGGACGAAAGTACCCGGCGGAGTTGGCCGGATCCCTTTACCCCGAAGGCATTCCTATCTACCCGGAGAATGACCTGGAGTCTCTGATCAAAGAACACCAGGTGGACGAGGTCTGGTTCTCGTATTCGGATGTTCCCCACACCTTCGTAATGAACAAAGGCAGCGAGGTCATAGGCTGGGGGCCGAGTTTCGGCGTATGTTCCGCCACCAGGACGATGATTGAGTCGTCGAAGCCGGTGATTGCCATCTGCGCAGTCAGAACCGGTGTTGGCAAATCCCAGACGACCCGATACGTCTCCAGGATTCTCAAGGATCTGGGAAAGAGGGTTGTGGCAATTCGACACCCAATGCCGTACGGAGACCTGGCAAAACAGGCGTGTCAGAGATTTGAAACCTATGAAGACCTCGACCGTCATCAGTGCACTATCGAAGAAAGGGAGGAGTACGAACCTCACATAGACAACGGTTTCGTTGTCTATGCCGGCGTTGATTACGAGATGATCCTGCGTGAAGCCGAAAAAGAGGCCGATGTCATCTTGTGGGATGGCGGCAACAACGACACCTCGTTTTACAAAGCCGATCTCTACATGACATTGGTTGATCCCCACCGGCCTGGTCATGAACTCAACTATTTCCCCGGCGAGACCAATCTCCGCATCGCGGATCTCCTGATCGTCAACAAGGTGGACACCGCGGATCCGGCCAAGGTCGAGGAAGTGATGGACAACTGCCGAAAAGCCAATCCCAATGCAACCTTGATCAAGTGTCGATCCGTAATCACGGTTGACCAGCCCGAACTGGTCGCCGGTAAGAAGGCACTGGTAGTGGAAGACGGCCCGACTTTGACCCACGGCGGCATGACCTACGGCGCCGGCTGGTTCGCAGCCAAGGACGCAGGCGCCGCTGAGATCGTTGATGCCAAGCCCTACGCTGTTGGGACGATCAAGGCGACGTTCGAAAAGTATCCCAATGCTGGAGCAATTCTTCCCGCGATGGGCTACGGTGAGACACAGGTTCGGGAACTCGAGGAGACCATCAACAACACCCCGGCCGATGTCGTCGTTGAGGGAACACCGATCGATCTCAAGCGGATCATCACCGTCAACAAGCCGATTGCCAACGTCAAGTACGAGTTGGAAGAAGTGGAACCGGGCACGATAGAGTCCATGGTCAAGGCTGTTGTCTCCAAAGTCTGAACTGAATATTTCACCTCAAACTCAAACCCGGCGGAGTGAGAACTCCGCCGGGTTGTTTTCTCTGGTTTCAGACTCCAACAGATTACCGAGAAGGCGAGATACACTGGGGCAATGGCGGAACGCTCCAAGCACCAGTACCGGACCGAAAAGACGCTTGTCGTTCGGTGTGCCTCTGGATTCTACCTTCTCGACGTCGCTCGAGTGCGCCGTGTGGTTGATCACATGACCCTTCATCCATCGCCATTCTCGGTGAGGGGGTTGGCCGGCCTGGCTCGTTTCGGTGGAGAGCCTTTGGCCGTATTTTCCCTTGAGGCTCTGGCAGTTGGAGAGGCCCGGTTTCGAGACGCCGCCATGACGGTTGTCGTCATTGAACTGGGAGGAGATTCCCCACAGAGGCTGGGCTTGGCTGTTGACGAGGCGCTGGAGATCGTGTCTCTGCCCGAAACCGACCCTGGCATGGCCCAAGATAGTCTGGTTTCGGGGCCCCTCAACATCGACGGTCGTCAGGCTTGGTTAGTCAACATCGACGTCCTCGGTGTGCAGGGCTCTCTTGATCGGTGTCCAGGAGTGAACCAAGCAAAGGAGAACAATTGATGAATAGAAAACGATACCGTACCTGGTTGGGACCGGTCATTCTCGTAATGGCAATACTGCCGGCAGGGGCGCTGTTTGAACTGGCCATTGGCGCCGGACAGTGGACCTGGTTGGTTCGTGGTTACATGGTTTTCGCCGTTCTTCTGTTGGTGGTGTATGTGGTGCTGGTGTTTCTTCCGGGTCAGCGTGTTCGGAAGAGGCTCGCTACCTTGCAGAGCGACGGTGAGGTCCATCAGGCCGGTCTGATCCACGTGTTGGAAAATTTTCGTCACGGGGATATGGTTGCGGCGTCGATGCCGGGTCTTGAACTTCCTCCAGGAATACGTGGGTCAGTCGAAACAGCAATCAATGCGCTCAGTGGGCTGGTGCAACAGATTCAGTCAGTCTCGGTTGAGGTCGCTGGGACGGCCAACAGCGTTCGGGCCACATCGGCTCAATTGGCTTCAGGTTCCTCCGAGCAGGCTGCATCGGTCATAGAGATTACTGCAACGATGGAGGAACTGGCCAGAACGGCGGCCCAGATCGCTTATAACGCCTCGTCTCAGGCGGAAATGGCCTCGCAATCGGAAGTGGCCGGCAGGGATGGCGCAGCAGCAATCGAAGGGGCAGTTGCCGGCATCGAGAGTGTCAGGGAACGCATGGGTATCATCGAGTCAAGGGCCGAGACGCTCGGAGCCCGGTCCAGGGAGATCTATCAGATTCTCGACCTGATTACCGACATCGCCCAGGAAACCCATATTCTGTCATTGAACGCCGCGATCGAAGCCTCTACTGCGGGTGAACATGGCGAGCGATTCTCGGTTGTAGCCCGTGAAGTCCGACGACTTGCCGAACGATCCCGCGAGTCGGTCGAAAGTGTTCGAACACTTCTCCATGAGTTCACGTCTGCCATCAACGCAGTCGTGATTTCGACGGAGGAAGGCAGCAAGCAGACAGACGTGGTAGCTGACCAGAGCCGCGCTACTGCTGCGGCAATTGATCAGTTGTCGGCCGCGCTCGGCAATACTGCGCAAGCCGCGCAAGAAATATCCCTGGCGACACAGGAGCAACAGACCGCATCCCAGGAGGTTCTCCTGACCATCAAGGAGGAGAGCGACGTTATCACCGAGATGGCGGAAGGCCTTGAGGAATTCACGGGGGCCGCGGTCCGTCTGAACCAGTTGGCATTATCAATTCAACTCCTCTCCCAGTCCTTTCGGCTGGACAGTTCCCACTCCCTGAAACAGGTGGTCTACCGAATTGCACAATCTCTCGAGCCGGTCTACGGGAACCTGGAAGCCATTGATCGCATTCTGCACGACGTTTTCGGCGACCTTCCGTATCTCGAAATGGCCTATCTGGTGGATCCGGAAGCACACATGGTCGCCTTTGCGGTGAACCGAGAGCTGGTTAACAAGGAAGCTGAACAAGGAATGGCCACGGCCGGACAGTCCTTTTCCGATCGCCCATGGTTTCAGTCGGCGGGAAGGGAACACCAGGCATCCGTGACACCTGTCTACCAGAGCTTGTTGACCGGTGAACAGTGTTTCACGGTTGTGGTACCGGTCAATCATCGTGACGGGACCCAGAAGGCTACCTTGGGCGTTGATGTAAATGTCGGCAATTGGACCAGGATTTAGGCGTGACTCAACCCGCGGACGACCTAATCCCGCTGTTCCTGTCCGAAGCGCTTGACCGGCTGGATCATCTGGATGAGATCCTGGGCAAAACGGCGCCCGCCCAGGACAGTGAAGATTGGAGGAGCGCCCGCCGGGAGTTGCACACCCTCAAGGGTGCCAGCCGGATGATGGGGCTGATTGAGATCGCCCAAGCATGCCATCAGGCCGAAGACGCATTCGAGATCCCCGGGGAACTGGATTTTGAAGACCTGTTGAAGCTGGTTCAGCGGATCCGGAACATGGTGGGATCTGTTATTCCCGGCGAACTTGCCGAATCGGATGGGGAGCAGTCTGTTAGGTCACCGAAGGTCATGACAACCGAGCCTTCGCCTGGTACTCGTGTCCCGAGAAAGGTACTGGACCGGGTCTCCGACCAGGCTGCAAGGCTCAGCTTCCTTGCCAGGGGCGCCAATAAAATGGTCGAGGACTTGTACGGCATCGCTCGTACCGCTGAGTCAGGCGTCAGTGATCCCCATCCCGAGCAGGTCTTGGCAACCCTTGCAATCCGACTTCGTCACTTGGCATTGAGGGCGGATCGGGAGCGAAGCCGGCTTGACCGCCTGGTTGAACGCCAGTTGGGAAACCTGCTGTCAATTCAGGTGCAACCGGTACGGCCGCTGTTGTCCAGTCTCGGGCGCCACGCTGAGGAACTTGGGGCATCTCTTGGGAAAACTGTTCATGTCCATGTGGAGGCGACCCGGTGCCGCCTGGATCGACGGATCATGGATGCTCTCAAGGAAGCCTTGCTGCACCTGGTGAGAAACGCTGTTGATCATGGAATTGAACCAGAGTTGGAGCGCAAGCATCTGGGCAAGAGCCCAGCCGGAACGCTTTCTTTACGCGCCGAGACTCTCGCGGAGCGGGTTCGTCTGACCGTCAGTGACGACGGGCGGGGAGTTGATCCACAAACAGTTTTGGAAAGGGCGGTCGACCGGGGATTGGTAACTGCGGCGATTGCGGACAATATGCCCGATGAGGCCGTACGTCAGTTGCTTTTTCAGCCGGGTTTTTCCACACGGACCAGAGCCTCTTCAATTTCAGGACGCGGCATCGGTTTGGACTCTGTGGCCGATGCGGTGCGGAAGGTAGGGGGAGAGGTTTGGATAGATAGCACAGTGGGGGAGGGAGCCAGCGTCACGCTCGATCTCCCGGTGACCCGAAGGGGGGAGTCGATTCTGGTGGTTGGGGCAGGCGGGTTTCAGGTCGGCATCCCGACCCACCAGGTTCAGTTCTTCAGTGGTCCCAGGGCCACCAGGCATGGAATCGTTGAGGGGGAGAAGAATCAGGAAATTGCTGCTCTTTGTGTGCATCTGGGCTCGAGGTTTGGAAGACCCGACGAGAGCGCGCCGATGGTCATTCATACGACGACCGCTGGGGTTTCGCTTGACCTGGCCGTCGAATATGTCCTTGGGGG
>JAOZPW010000197.1:0-2070 GCA_029932545.1 Thermoanaerobaculales bacterium
GCCATCGCGAAGGGGAGATCGACCGTGCCCCGCCTGACCCGGAAGGCCAGGCTGCGTTCCATGTCCATCGCAACCAGCAGTGGAATCGGCGCCTCGGATTGAAGCTCGTTGAGCAGATGAGGGATGGTCTCCGCCTCCGACCCCATCAAGACCAGTCCGCCGACGCCGAGGTTGCTGACATCCTCCACCAGATCGAGAGCGTCCTGCGACTGAGCATTCCGTGGGATGGCGGCCGCCTCGATCATCATCATCTGGGCGGCTTTCTGCTCCAGGCTCAAGGAGGCGAGGGTTGAATCCACCCATCGCTCCTGGGCCGGGGACAGCCCGGAATCCGGGGTTTGCGTTCTGGAACCGCATGCACCAAGAGAGAGAGCCAGTCCGAGGACGAGCAGTACTGCAAGACGGCGGTTGAATAGAATCAAGGGGAACCTCCAAGGACTTCGGCGCCGTTGATGTACACGGCCCTCAGTCGGGTGGTCTGTGGATCGATTCGGCCCTTGGGGGCCGGATGCAGTAGGAGAAAGGAGGCGGGTCCGCCAAACCTCAGGGGCGATTGGGTGGATGAAAGAACGGACGAGCGCAGGAGAAGGTCGACCGTTTCAGGGGTCAGAGACTGCCTGCTCTTTCCTTTGCCCTCGAGGGCATTGACGATGTCGGCGAGGGAGAACGAGGCAGGTTGGTCGGGTGGCCCCGTCAGTGTGAGCCAGGGCAGCGCTGTGGGTGCCTGGACGACCTCGAGCCGGGCCTGCCCTGCGCCTGCCAACTCGTGAGCCAGGGATTCGGCGGCCTCGATCTTTTGATGAGGCACCTCCCAGATCACTGTGCCGACTCCGAGTCGTGCCACATCCAGAAGCGCCGTGGAGTTCAGCCAACGTCGGGCCGACCAGCCCTCAATTCCGGCCACAAGCGGTGTCAGCAAGAGGCTCTCGCCGGCGTCCACAACCCGTCCTGCGCCCAGGAAGGCTGCATCGCCGACCTCGACGACTCGAGACCTCGAAGCGCTCCCGGTAGCGCATCCGGCGGCATCACGATCGTCCACCGCGACATTGAACGCCAGGTCGGCTCGGTAGGGGGAATCGACGCCGGGTCGGAGCATGAAGCCCCCTCGCACGACGACGTCGGCCCAGATATTTCTCTCGTTGAGTGGAAGAGTGTCATAGACTTCGAAGCCATGGCTCACCAGGTCGTTTCGCGTCAATTCCTGCAACACCGTCAAAATGGCCACGAAGTTCAGGCGGGTCAGCTCCTCCAGATCACGGCCCGGAGGCAAGCCGCCGCTCTCAATGAGCACCACGGGCGTTCCCCAGGCGGTCAAATTGTCTCCGAAGGATCGAGGACTCCAGCTTTCGTCGAAGCGGGCCAGACCTCCGGGTATCAATGGCGTCAAGGCCTCGACGATGGCCGCGCAGGCCCTTTTCGCGCGCAACCTCCCGGGGGAGAGGGTTCTCGCCTCATCACCGGTCACCGCGAGAACGGCAATCGTCGCCGGCACTCCGGTATTTCCCACCGTCTTCCGGCGATCCTGGTCGTGCAGGTTGAATCCCAGTACCGGCTCATATTCGTCTCGAATCCTCTTCAGGATCCGGCCTTCGGGGGTCGCGAGAATCCGGGCGTCCCTGTTGATGTCGATTCCCTGGGCATTGCGGCGGCGGTAATCTTGAGCCCCATCAGGGTTGAGCATCGGGATCATCACGAGGGTCAGGTGATCAAGAATTGCCGGGGCCTCGGGCTCCTCGGAATGGGAGAGCAGGAAGGCGGCGATGTCGAGCAGAGCGGGGGTTGCGGAAGGCTCATCTCCGTGCATCTGGGACCACAAGAGAACGGTGTCGGGCCCGTGGCCCAGGGTGATGAGAGTGATCGGCCGTCCCTCGAAGGATCGCCCCACTTCTTCTAATTGAATTTTCTCGGGGTAGAGCTCAGAAAGCTTTTGCAGTTCGGCGTTCAAATCGGCAGGTCTGAGGCAGGGTGCGGGAGTCTCGACGAAGCGCTCCACCGGCCATGCCTGCCACAGATCATCCGGCGTGAAGGCCCACGCCGAGAGGTGGCGCGTCCCTCCGATCTCCGCCCAGG
>JAOZPW010000197.1:2080-7367 GCA_029932545.1 Thermoanaerobaculales bacterium
CCCACGCCGTCGATTGAAGCAGCAGCACCAGGAGAAGGGGAACCATGTGCATGGGGCGATTGTAGTCTGGAATTGGGAGCGCCGAGGCTTGGGCATGTCCAGAATTCTTGAGACTTCACCGAAGATGCGCATGATGCGCATACCTGGCGCGTCTATGGCGCCTCTATGGAGTAGTTGCCGACCACAGGGTCGTGCCGCCGGACTCGAAGCCGTCTGCAAACAACAGCTGAAATTCAACAGCGCCCGTATCGCAGCGTGCGATCCCGTCCCAATCGCCGTCGGTAGGTCGCCAGAAGCCTGAACCACGCTGGTCTCGATCCATCGGCACAGTGTCGAGCACCCCGTCGCCGTCGACGTCGCCGTAGCAGCCGTCGGGATCGCCGGCGTCGATAGCCGGGCTGCCAAGCTCCAGCGCACAGGTGTTGGTGGGGCCACCATAATTACCGAGAGGGCGAAGCCCGACGGGGTCCACGTTCTGCTGGTCACCCTCGGCAGTGAACCCGCACGACGTGGCACTTTCGATGTTGTAGCCGTACGACTGCAGTGTGCCTCCCGAGTTGTAACAATCCTGCGCCCATCTCTGGTTAACCACGATGCTGTTGCGGGCATAAACCCATGATGCGGCGCGCATGTTGTAGATACCGCCTCCGGTGGGCGCCCAGTTGTTCGTTACGGTCGAGTTGTTCAGGGTGACTACCGAAGATGTGGACCCGTCAGACCTGGAGTAGATCCCGCCACCGGGGCCCGAATCGGCGGTGTTTCCGGCGACCGTCGAGTTGTTGAGGGTGATCCGGTTGACCGGCACGAGCCCGTCGCCGCCCCAGAGGCAGATGCCACCCCCACCGTTGTACCAGGACGTGTTGTCGGAGATCGTGCTCGAGTTCACCACCAAGTTACCGGACCTGATGTAGATTCCGCCCCCCTGGTCATTGCTGAAGTTGTCGGTGATGGTGCTGGAGCGGATTGTAATTGTATCGCCATTCCACACTGCGATCCCACCACCGGAGGCACTCGCGTAGTTAGCGGAGATCGTTGATGCGCCGACGGTCAATTGTGCGCCTTCGGTGACGAAAATAGCGCCGCCGCGGTAGCTGGTTTCGGTACATCCGTTGGTCAGGGTGAGCCAATCCAGCGTCAGGTGAGTACTGGCGCCTTTGACCTCGAAAAAGCGAAAGTCGGGATATGTGCCGTCACAGGTGATGTAGCTCGGGTCGCGGCGAATAGTGGCCCCGCGGCCGTAGATGCTGATGACGCTCTCAATCGGCGGTAAACCGTTGCCTCCAAAGTAAATATGATCAATCTGGGTGAGGTTGTACAGACCTCCCGTGGTGAGCATGATGATGTCCGCGCCTGCGCTGCCGGGCATACATTCATCTCTCAGTCCGGTACCCCCTGAGTGGGTGCCGGGACTGTTCGCCTCGGCAATCGCCTCATGAAGGGAACACAGATTGTCGTCAACGACCCCCTCCGCCGCGATCGAGCTGGCGGGGATCGTGGCGCCGACCAGCTGAAAGGCAGTGCCGATCGCAAGAATTGCGAAGCCGAGGATCTTTATCGGAAAATGACCCCAAAACCCCATGACAATCCCTCCTCTGCAGACCCGGCCGAGCGCTTTTGGAAAGTGGTTTGCTTGTTTTTGCCTCCTCTACTCTACCAGGACCTGAGCCGGCCGGAACCTGAAATTCTGAGTTTCTCTATGCCACTTCCCGTCAGAGAGGGGGCGCTCTTGGTTTTTGAAAGGAGCTCCGATTCCGGCCGAAGGGTCTATGCTCGCAGTTGTACGTGTGGTCTGGACGTTCGCCTCTTTCTCGTTCGGCACCTCTTTGAATTCCGAAGATCTCCTTGACAAACCGGCACCATACACTCATGATAAATGCAGATTACAGGAGGAGCAGATTATGAGACAGCCCCCCCCCCGTTTGGCTTTTTGTTGTTCTTCTCTTCATCGTGGGCCTCTTGGTAGTTAATGCGCAGTCGCCGGGATTTTCGGATTCGAGCGGTCTCTTGCCGCCGCCTTCTCCCACACCTGGCCCAACGCCGACACCCACACCCACACCAACGCCGACCCCTCCACCGGATCTTCGTCCACCGGCACTGAACCCGCCGATTCGAGCGGCCTTCTACTATCCCTGGTGGGACGGTGAAGACCGAGACAACGCACTCGGAACACGAAGCAAGTGGGATGCCTGTATGGGCCGGAATACGGAAATCATTCCCGGCGAGCAAGAACTCCTCGGATGCATTCCGACGAATACCCCCTTCGACGAATGCGACCGGGTCCACTACAAGCCGGATTTTGACGGAAACGGAACCTCGGAGGCCTATCTCTGGGATGGGCCAACCATCAATGCCCAGGTAGAGAACATGGAATTCGGCCACATCTCGGTGGCCATCGTCTCGTGGTGGGGGCTGAATTCAACGTCTGACGGTCGTTTGCAAGATCTTTTCACTTGGACGCAGAGCCAACACCCTGGTTTTAAATTTGGCATCTACTACGAATACGCCGGCGTCCACAAAGCCGCCGGGGACGATCATGAGTATCCCGATTCACCCATTCCGAGGTTGGCGCCACCTGATACCTCGACTGAATTGGCTCTCGAGCTGCTTCAAATCCTGGATGTTTTCTGGGGTTCTCAAGACATGCAGGCCCGCTATCTCTCCCTTGACAATCGGCCGGTATTCTTCGTCTACAACATCGGCTACAAGGACTGTGACACCGTCGATTTCTGGCGGGATGCCCTCGACCAGGTTGAGGCAGAGACCGGGGTACGCCCCTTTGTCGTGCTGTCCGCCTGGAACGGGGCGGCCGGATGTTCACCACCCAACGACCCCAATTTTGCCTTCCACCACTACGGCACTGGGGGCGTCTATCGAGATTTCTGGGCCGACGACCAAGTGCAGACGGCGACCATCCGTCCTGGCTTCTGGCGGTGCCGATTGGCCCAGCCGGGACAGGTCAGGGACGCAAACGCTTGGACCAACGCCATCGACAGCCTCAATAACACCGACGTCCGCTGGTTCCAACTCATTGTCTCCTACAACGAGTGGATCGAGATGACCGCCATCGAGCCCTCGACAGATTGGCGAACCAACACTCGGGGTGGAATTCCCCAACCCCCTCCAATAGACCTTGGCATCTACCTCAATGAACTGGCGCAGAGGCCACCGCAGTGATCAAGCTTGTACGACTCCCAGTGCTCTTTCTGGCGCCTGCGCTGATACTCAGCTGGGCATCAACCTCTCGTGCCGGCACGATCCCTCCGCCGACCGAAGGGCGTCTCTGCGAGAACTGGCGGCAGAGCACGATCGATCTCCCGATTGGGCTTGATGGCGTCGGCTTCTTTTTCGCCTACGAGGGTGGAAAATACTTCCTGTCGGCCGCTTGGGAATACACCCAGATCGACGATTTCCACGCCATTCCGCTGTTTGTCAGTGAGGACCTTGTCACCTGGGAACAGACCTTTCTGCCTTCCGATCTGGACTACAAGGTCTATTACTTCTGGGACCTTGCCTGGAACGGCGAGGTCTACGTCGGAGTCGTCAACGACTGGCGAACCACCTACATCAGTTCTGACGGTATCCACTGGGAGCCGATCGAATCGCCCCCGGTCGGCGGTGGAAAGAGGATCGTCTGGACAGGAGAGGTCTTCGTCACCTTCGACGAGGTCGGCAATGTGTCCACCAGCCCGGATGGCCGGAACTGGACCTGGGTCTCATCGGTTCCAACCCACTATTTTACGCACTTTGTGTCATGGTCGGGCACGACCTGGGTCGTGCAATGCCTGTTTGAACGTTTCGTCTCCGACGATCTGATTCACTGGGAAGACCACTCCGACGACTATGCCACAGAGCGGGTCGCCTGGGGCCATAACCGCTTTATCTTCCGCCGCCAGAAACAGGGTTCTATTTTCGGGGTCAGTGCTGATGGCCGAACCCTCGACTCCAGCACTTTTCCTCTGGATCACGATGTGTGGGGCTACGCACTGACGTCACCGATATTTACGGGGGGTGGATTTTCGATTGTTGCTATGGACAGCTTTGATAACGAACCGCCGGGGCAATCCGTCCGCCTCTATTTCAGTAAAGACGGGGCACACTGGCAATGGGAGGAGTTTTCCTTTTGGGAGACCAATTTTGACATTTATCTTTGGGAAGAGCCTCAACTTGTGTGGGACGGGAGACACATGGCATACATCATTGTCAAGAATACGAAGAGTCCCCTTCCGGTCAGTCAAGAAGTTCTCCTCTTCACCGGCGATTGCCCCGCACTGGCCGGCGGCGGGGAACTCCCGGGCATGGCCCACTCGGAGGGTTCAGACGGCTCTACGTGGCGTTCGGATCTCTGGATGCTCTCCGATGCGGCAGGGGAAGACGAAGTGGTCATCAATTACCTGCCGTGGAACGAACCGCTGGCGGCGTCCCGTAGACGACTGGTGCGGGTTCCCGGAGGCCGTCCTTTCGAACTCAACGATGTTGTTGGGGAGTTGTTCGGGGAAGAGGGCGCCGGCACGGTTTCCGTGAGACCCCGAACCGCAGCGTTGGCCGTTACTGCCCGCACCTGGGAGGAAGGCACCGGCAACGGCCAGGGCATCCCGCCGATCACCGAAGACGACGCGTTGCTCTTCAATGAGAAGGCGACCCTGGCCGGTCTTTCGGACAGCCAAAGTGCTCGAACCAACATCGGTCTGGTAAACCTGGGGGAGGCCGCGATCACCATCCGTTTGGATCTCAGAAATGAAGCTGGCGAGAGATTGGCTCTTCGGTCGGTCAACCTCGGACCCCGAGAAAGTACCCAGCTGAACGCTCCCCTTCGGGCGGCCGCAGGGGGCGCCGACGTCGAGGCGGGCTTTGCGAAGGTTTGGACCGTCACCGCGGGAGGTCGTTTCTCGGCCTATGCAAGCCGCATCGACAATACGACCAACGATCCGGTCTTTATCCGACCCTCAGCAGTGATTCCTCCGATGCCGTAACCTCGGCGCAGGACTGTGACTCCGTCGTGGTTTTGCCGAAAGAATCTGTGGAGAGTTTGCCTCGAAGGCCGAACTCTTTGGTTCCGGCTCCGCTGGGTTGAGTCTATACTCCGGTGTCCGAAGCCGCACTGGCGGAGGAAAGGAGCTCCGATGCGCTGGAAACCCATTTTTGTCGTTGCCCTGATGGTGACGTTGGTTCCGCTGTTTCTACATGCCGAGATCCCCCTGCAAGAGCGTCCGGAAGTGGCAGATGCTCTTACGGTGTTGGACCGATGGATCGAAAAACAGGTCGAGTATCACCGGCTGCCCGGCCTGTC
>JAOZPW010000198.1 GCA_029932545.1 Thermoanaerobaculales bacterium
TCAAAGCCGTCGCTGAAGAGATGTGATGTCTGTGATGAGGCCCAGAGTCCTCCGGCAAGCGTCTGGGCGCCGCTCTCCGACAGGCCGGATTCGGGCTGTCCGATGGCCCCGATCAGGCTGAGGCTACCGCCGGCCGAGACGCCTCCACCGCCGTCGATCGAGTGCCAGGAAAGGTCGTCGGGATCTCGAGTGGTTGTTGTCTGGGTGGCAGCCGTGTCGGTCTGTGCCGTCGAGATTACGGTGACCGGCTGCGTTTCCACATCAGGAGGGTCGGATCCTGCCGCCGAAGCGGCAGCCACAAGTCCAGCGGCGCCCAGAAAAAACACCACCACCATCAAAACCCGAAACCACGTCAACAAACGGCCCGACATCATCAGGACCTCCGCTTTTGTTTGTGTGCTCTTCAACCAGAATACCACCATATCGGCGGAGAAGGTAATCGGTGAACGATTCACCGCGAATAGCGACGGCCGCGATATGGTTGAATAGTAATGAGGGAGAATGCCGCGGTGAATACGGGGAAGAGCAAGGTGGTCTGGGGTCGTCGGCCGATTATTCGGTTGCTGCGAACCTACAGCAGTCGTTACGTCGGCTGGTACGTTACCGGTGGGCTCTTTCTGTGGCTGACCAACTACCTTGCGGTCAGCATTCCCCTTCAGATCGGTCATGCCATCGATGCCTTGCGGGCGGGTACGCCCATGGGTCGATACGTCATCTCGATCGGCCTGATGGGAGCGACCGTGATCGTCGTTCGCACTCTGTCGCGGATTTTGATTTTCAACCCTGGGAGATATCAGGAGTACCTGATACGCCGCGATGTCTTTGCCAAGTTGATGCGGCTGCAGCCCGCGTTTTATTCGGGACAGACTCGTGGTGACATCGTTTCCCGTGCTTCCAACGATGTCACCTGGGTCCGGACCCTTGTGGGATTCGGTGGCCTCCAGGTGCTCAACGTCACGATGGCCGTGACCCTGGTCGGATGGAAGATGGTTTCGCTGTCCCCCCGCTTGACGCTGGCTGCTCTGGTACCAATCTTGATCGGGGTCGGTGCGGTGCAGTTTGGCATCCGCCGGGTTTTCGTACTTGGCCGCCGGTCACAAGAACAGCTGGGCGAGATCTCCGAGCATGTCCTTGGAACTCTTCAGGGCATGGCGGCGATCCAGAGTTTTGTTGCTGAACGAGCCTTTGTCAACCGGTTCGAGGAGCGCAATCAGGCTTGGCTGAAAACCGGTATCCAGTTGGCCCTGATCCGAGCGGTGGCCTTGCCCCTGCTGGTTCTTTCCGGGGGGATGGCGATGTTCATGCTCCTGGCCGTCGGCGGCCCGATGGCGATCGAGGGCACGATCACTGTTGGGGAAATGGTGGCTTTTGCCGCACTTCTGACCGTGTTGCTGCCGACCCTGCGGTCGATGGGGTGGTTGCTTTCGGTCCTGGCCCGCGGCAGGGCGTCTCTGGAGCGAATCTTTGAACTGCTCGATGCACCCGAGACTGAGATCTCCGGGAGCCGTGGAGTGGGGGTCGAGGCTGGCAGTGGGCCGGCTCTTTCGATCAGGGATCTCGAATTTTCTTATCCCGACGAGCCCGATCGGCAGGTGCTCAGGGGTATTTCGGTGGACCTGCCGGCAGGCTCGATGGTCGGGTTGTTTGGAAGGACCGGGAGCGGCAAGAGCACCCTTCTCAGTGTGTTGGCTCGCTTGTATGACCCGCCTCGAGGCACGGTATTCGTCGACGGAGTTGATGTGCTGGATCTTGACCTTTTGGCGTGGAGGCGGCGCCTGGCGGTGGTGCCTCAACGGCCGTTCCTCTTTTCCGACACGATTTCATCCAACGTGGCACTCGAACGACACGCCGATAACGAACGCATCGGACTGGCGGTTGCCGCCGCAGCCCTTGGGCCGGACATTGAGGCCCTGCAGGACGGCATGGATACGATCGTCGGAGAACGTGGCATCATGCTCTCCGGAGGCCAACGGCAAAGGGTCGCGCTGGCCCGCGGGCTCTACCGGCGGGGTGATCTCCTGATTCTGGACGACGTGCTGTCCGCCGTTGACCACGCAACCGAAAGCGGTTTGGTCGACAGCCTGGAGGCTCTTTCCCGGGTCGATGGCGGGCCGACCGTGCTGATCGCGTCCCACCGGCTCTCGGCCCTCAGGCGAACGGATCTGGTGCTGGTTCTGGACCGGGGCAGCCTAATCGACGTCGGCCGGCACGACGAGCTGATTGAGAGACCTGGCATTTACCGGGAGACCTGGTTGGCGCAGCAAGCCGGGGCGTCTTCCGCGGAAGAAGTAGCCTCATGAAGGGGCGGCCGGACACAGGCGGGGTATTCAGGCAGTTGTGGCCCCACATGCGGCCCGACCTCTGGGCCTTTGCCGTGGCCCTGGCCTTGACGCCATTGGCCGCTTTTCTCAGTCTGGTTCAGCCCTATCTGCTCAAAACGGCGATCGACGACCACGTCGTGCCGGGGGTGGCGGAAGGATTGGGCACGGTAGCCCTGCTCTATCTGGCGGCGGTTCTCGCCGGTTATGTATTGGAGGCCCTCTACGTTCTCTCTCTGGCGTGGGGTGGGCAGCGCACGATTCTCAGGCTCCGCTCGGCGGTCTACGAGCGATTGCTTTCATTGAAGCAGTCCTTTCTCGATCGTCAGCCCGCAGGCCGACTTTTGACCCGGGCGACTTCTGATGTCGACGCCCTCGGCGAGGCCTTCTCGACGGGATTGATCGCCATTGTCCTGGACCTCTTGATGATCGTCGGTACGTTGGCGGCGATGTTCTGGCTCGATGCCGGGTTGACGGTCGTTCTCCTGATGCTGGCGCCACCCCTTTTGTGGGTGCTTAATAGCATCCGCAAGAAGCTCAGGGTGGTCTTCACCCAGGTCCGGGAGGCCCTGGCCTCGGTCAACGCCTTCCTGGCCGAAAGGGTCGATGGTGTCGAGATCGTGCAGCTCTACGGTCACGAGGCCGAAGCCCAGGCGCAATTCGACGACCTCAACGGTAGCTTAAGGCAATTGACGACCCGCTCCAACATGTACGATGCGTTTATCTACGCGCTGGTTGATGGCGTTGCCTCGATCGGCGTCGCCGTCATGCTGTGGTATGGCTCAGGAATCGCCGCCCAGTGGGGTTTCCGGTTGCCCTTCGGTTCCCCCGTGTCGGCAGGTCTTCTGGTGGCCTTTCTGGAGTACCTGGATCGCCTTTTCAAGCCCTTGCGGGAGCTTTCGGGCAAGGTGGCCATCCTCCAGAGGGGCGGAGCGGCGCTCGAAAAAATCCTTGAACTGCTGGGTGAGGTTGCCGTAATGGACGATGGTGGTGAGGCCATTGCAGCCGTCGGCGGCCATATTGTCTGCGCCGATTTGCGGTTCCGTTATCGACCGGAAACCGAGGACGTCTTGCGGGGCATCAACCTGGAAATCAAACCCGGGGAGGTCATCGCCCTGGTCGGATCGACCGGCTCGGGCAAAACGACCTTGACCCGGCTATTGGACACCGCCTACACCGGGTACGAGGGTTCGATCACAATCGACGGTCGGGAGCTGAGTTCCCTGCGACTGAAGGACGTTCGAGCCCAGGTTGCCGGGGTCCGTCAGGATCCCCAGCTCTTTTCCGAGACGGTGCACTTCAACGTAGATCTGGATAACGAGACGATTGATCAGGTCCGAAGGCAGCGGGCGGCGGAGATGGTTCACGTTGATCGGCTGGTCGAGCGTGTTGGGTGGGATCATCGCCTACGGGAAAGGGGAACGGACCTCTCGGTCGGCGAGGGTCAACTGGTGACCTTTGCCCGGGCTATGGCCCACGACACCGAGGTCGTCATCCTCGATGAAGCGACCGCCAGTATTGACACCCTGACCGAAAGACTGGTTCAGGACGCCCTGGCGAGGATCTTCGAAAAACGCACCGTCATCGTCGTCGCCCATCGGCTTTCGACGGTGGAGAGGGCTGACCGAATCCTGGTAATGGAGGCCGGGCGCATCGTCGAAGAGGGCACGCATGATGAGCTGATGAGCCTCGACGGGGCGTACGTTCGGTTGGTGCGGTCTGGGGAGGAGTTGGTTGCTTAGTCTTTGAGGTCGGCCTCTGCCGTCGCTGATCCTGATTGCTGTCGCGGTCCCGGCTACCTGATATCTGACGCTGTCCACTGCTCCGGCCGCTGTTCTCCAACCCCGGCCTTCGGGAGCGCCTGGGGATTATCGAGTGGTCACAAGACCACCGATCGCTCCCGCTCGGCACATTTCCCGGAGGGGGAGCATTTCTCGGACCGGGAGGAGGACCGCCCCTCCGGGAAAGGGCCTCGGCGGCCTACTGCCGTTGGCCGAGACTCAGTCGCTGAGGGTGCCGCCGTGGATTGCCACCCTATGCATTGTTCGCAACTGTACGGATGGGCGGAGGTTACCTTGAGAACAATGCAAAGAGTGGCACGTCCCGTCGGAGGTGGGTCCCCGCACAGTTTGGTGGGAGCCGTATGTTGGGTCACCAAAAGACCGAAGCGGTTGAATCGCTCAAACGGGTGTGCCGTCTTTGACTTTGTCCTGCGAAGCCCTCAGCTCTCCAAGAAGCCGCTGGACAAAGTCTAAGGGGGCTCCCACGGCGAGCGCATTGGTGACCGAGTCTGGGAGCTGAGCCGTAGGCCGCCGAGGTCATTTTCCTCATGGGGCGATGTCCTCCCGATTTCTGAATTGCAGCCCCTTGAGGGAAATGTGCCGAGCGGGGGCGCCGGTAGGCGACCCCGAAGGCCGGGACGGAATCCAGGGTCAGCGACAGGGACAGCGTCAGCAGACAGCGACCGCGACAGTTGGCAGCGACCGCGACAACCTCAGTCGAACCGCCCCCGAACCCACTGTGACCCTTTATTTTGGATGATCGCCCACCCCATCCGGCGCGATGATGGCCAGCCTTGGAAAGTACGTGCGGTAGCGCTTCGCATCACGGGTCAAGAGCTGAAACCCGGAGATCGCAGCATGGGCGCCGATGTAGAAATCCGGCAGTGGTGAGCGTCGCGTGCCACGCCGCAGGCGATAGTCGAGGAAGCATTTTCCTGCGAGGAATGCAGCCTCCCAGGGAAGGGGGAGCCGTGCAAAAGCGGTCCCCGGAAGAGCGTCTTCCAGGTCTTCGATCCGCTCGAAACCGACCGACACCTCAGCGTAGATGATTGCATTGATTGCGAGCACTCCGTCGTCCCCGAGGCGTTCGATCTGCTCCGCTGACCAGCTGTACCACACGGGATCATCCGTCAACACGTCGAGCAGGACGTTACTGTCAACGAGGACGGTGCTCATTCGCTACCGCGCGTCACGGCCATGATCTCGTCCGTGGTCATGCTGACCGTCGCCCTGCCGCGCATGCGTGCGACGATCGAACGTCCACGGCGTCGGCTGCCAGGAGCCTTGCGGAGCACCACGGCATCTCCGTCAATTTCGAATTCAACTTCGGTTCCCGGTTGAATGCCGAGACGTTCGCGGATCTCAACAGGGACGGTGACCTGACCTTTCGATGTGACCTGCATAGCCACCTCCAGGTAAGAGTTTACCAATTCTTACCCTTGTCGCCAAGCCGAAGCCGTCCCGGTCGCCGTCGCTGTTTCCCGACGCTGCCCCGGTCGCTGATATCTGCCGCTGAAACGGTTCTCTGAAAGAGCCAATTGCCGACAGCGTAATTGTGATGCGTGATGCGCAACATACTATACTCTTGGTGTGATCAAGACATCTCGGCACAAGGGGCTGCAGAAGTACTTTGAAACGGGCAGCAAGGCCGGAATTCAAGCCGACCAGGAGGGGAGGCTCAGGATGCGCTTGGCCGCACTGGACACTGCGATCTGTATCGAGGACATGGACCTGCCTGGGTTCCGGCTTCATCCGCTGAAGGGTGATCGGAAGGGACTCTGGGCGATCGATGTCAGCAGGAATTGGCGTATCGTTTTCTCCTATGAAGGTGGCAACGTATTCGTCGTGGACTATGAGGATTACCACTGATGACCATGCATAATCCGCCCCATCCAGGCACCTTTATCCAGGACATTTTTCTGGTGCATCTGGATATGAGTTGCCGAAGTGTGGCCCTGAAGCTTGGAGTTTCTCCATCGACTTTTCTTCGGCTGGTTAAGGGTCGGAGTGGGGTCAGCCCCGAGATGGCGCTGCGTCTGTCGAGAGGACTCGGGCGATCACCAGAAAGTTGGCTTGCGATGCAGGACAACTACGATCTCTGGCACGCACGGAAAAACGTCGATACCGATAACATCGAGCCGATTCAAATCTCGGGATAGATGCCAAGAGGTGCCCCAGAAAAGGCAACGCTGCCTGCTGTCACTGTCCCGGACGCGGTCACTGTCCGCGGTCCTTGTTCTCCAGCCCCGGCCTTCTGGACCGCATAAGCAGAAAGCGTCAGCCGGCAGCGGCCGCGACAGAGACAGATTCAGGAGACAGCGACAGACGACAGCGGCCGGGGCGGGACACCGGGGCGGTGTCAGTCGAAGTTCCTTTTGAGATTCTCCCTCTTCCTCAGCGTCTCCGCGTCTCTGCGTTGAATCCCTCTTCGTGCTTCTTTGTGCCTCTTTGCGGCTATTCCTTCTGTGCCGCCGCTGCCCGAATCGCCCTTGCGGCGCACTCCGGATAGCCGGCACAGGTACGGCAGGTCTCATCGTCGATGTGGTCGAAGTCTTCCGGGGCGCAGACGGTGATCGATGAGTCGATAGCGGCATCGAGTTCTTCGAGCAGGGGTTGCAGACCGGCAGGAACCTCGCCGGCCGCATGGGTCTCGGCTTCGGCCTGCATAACCCGTGGGTCCCACAGGCGGTTGCGTTCTTCGGTGGCGTTGTTTTCGAGCGAAATCTCTCGTGTTGCCCGACGTTTCTTTATCTCAAACGCCATCTTGCGCCGGGTCGGAATGCGTCTCGTCGCCAAGAAGAAAACGTAGCCCGCAGACATTCCGACGAAATTGGCTGCGCCGGCCACCAGGCCGTAGTTGAAACTCTGGAAGGCAAGAAAAGCCCCGCCGACAACGGCCAGATACTTGACCTTGACCGGCAGAATAAAGAACAAGAGGAACTCGGTGTCGGGGTAGAGGGTGGCGAATGTGAAAAGCAGGGATGTGGCAAGGAAGATATCGCCGAACAGGGGCGCGCCCAGCAGGAGTGCGGTCCCTGCGGCGCCGACGATTGATACCAGGTAGAAGGCCAGAAAGCGCGGTGAACCCCAGAGTTCTTCGAGGGGCCGCGCCATGATCCAAAGCACCAGTGCCGAGAAGAAGAAGGAGATCATGCCGCCGTGGATGAACTGGAAGGTGAAGAGAGTCCAGGGTCGTGCGGCAACCGTTCCGGGGATCAGGGCCAGCGCGGCGGCGCTTCCTTGACC
>JAOZPW010000199.1 GCA_029932545.1 Thermoanaerobaculales bacterium
TCACTCGGGGAGGTCGGTCGGCAGGGGGAGCGGAGTTGTGGCCCGTTCGAGAGCGCTTGGGTCGTTCGATACCACCACGAGTTCTGCTCCATGCTCTTCGACCAGGATGGAGAGCAGGGAGTTGACATTGTCACTAACTGCGCCTTGTGGTGCCACGGCCAGGACGGGGAAACCGTGGGAAATAATGGCGATGGGACCGTGGAGGAAATCCGCGGAAGAATACGGCTCGGCGACCACATAGGTCATTTCCTTGAGTTTCAGGGCCCACTCGAAGGCAGTCGCATAGTTGTAGCCGCGTCCGATGACGACGCACTGGTTCATGTATCGATAGCGCTGGGCTGCCGATTTGATCGTGGTCTCGAGACCCAGGGTTTCTTCGACCAAATGGGGGAGGCGCTCGAGCACCTCGAAAAGCCGCGGGTCATCTGTCATTGCTGCCGACAACAAGGCGATTGCCAGGAGTTGCGTGGTGTAGGTCTTTGTGGCGGCGATGGCCTTTTCGGGGCCGGCCCCTGTATCGAGAACCATCTCGGCCTGTTTTGCCAGCGGCGAGGATGGGTCGTTGGTGATTGCCAGCGTCATGGCGCCCTGCCGTCGGCCTTCGGTGATGACGGAGACGATGTCGGGTGACTGGCCCGACTGGGAGATGCCCACCACGAGGTGTCCCTCGAGATTTGGGGGTGTTTCGTAGGCAGTAAACAGTGACGGTGCAGCCAGGGCAACCGGCAGTCGGTTCATGGAACCAAAGAGGTACTTCGCATAGAGGCCTGCGTTGTCCGAGGTGCCGCGGGCGGCAAGGAATATTGACCGCACCCCCCGATCCCGTATGGTCTGGGCCATCTCACCGGCATGGTCTTTTTGGGTCCGAAAGAGGCGGTCGAGGACCGCAGGCTGTTCGAGAATTTCCGATCTCAGGCTCATGGTGTCTCGTTTTCTTTGGCGTTTTCTTCGGGTGTGATCGGCATCGCTGAGAACTCGACCTCCCTCAGGCCGGCCCTCTCGGAATGCACGTCCTCCACCTTGATCCGCAGGCGGTAGTCTCCCGGGCGGATGAAGCGCTCGAAGAGCAGGTCCAACTGGTCGGGGCCCCAATACTCTGCTCTACCGAGAAGTATCATCAGCGTGTCACTGTCGAAGCACTGGTTTTCCGGGACGTCGATGGGTGAGGATGACAGCAGTCTCTGGGTCCAGGCGCTGGGCTTGTACAGTGATTGGCGCCCTTCGAACGAGTTCCATAGACGCCAGGGGCCGACACCGTTGGGTTGGTAGAAGAGCACCACGACGTCTTGACCCATGGCCGGAAGCTGCTGCCAGTACCAGAACTCGAGGGGGAGAAGACCTGGTAACAGCGTGACTCTTGGACAGCGTCTGGAGGGCCCTGGATCAGCAGGATGCGAGCCCGAAGTCCGGTTGTATTTCCGAACTCATTTCGGCAGAGCTGAAGTCGTTGGTGGTACATCTGCCGGAAATCCACCCCAAACCCGGTCTGTCTTCCCCAGAGGTCCCACAACCTTTCGGCAAACGCCTGCCTCTGGGCATCCGACTCCAGTTTCAAAAAAGCCTCGCGTTGTTCTTTTGTAATCAGGGGGTACACCTCCTGATCAATCCAGACCTGCCAGTTGTTGGGGAGTTCCTTCACCTCTTCGGCCTGCACTGGAGGGGGTGAGATTGCTAACAGGGCGGCTGCGAGGAGGAGCGGCAACACCCGGCGGAGCAATGCGTCCATCAGTGGCTGTCGCTTGTCCCCTTTATATATCTTCTGTTTCACGCCTCCAGAATATCCTATCTGAGAGCCATTGGGGGGACTCAAGGCCCGGCTTTTCCACTGACCATTCTGCTAAACTCTGTGCGGAGGTACTCCCTTGAAACGATGTGTACTCGGCCTGCTGGTTCTTCTTATGGTTGTGGCAGTTTTTGCCGAGGATGAGAAGGAGTCCGGGCTGACTCCCATCGGCGGCCTGACCTTCGCAGACAAGTTCGAGCTGACCGTGGTCAACGTGATGGCCCACGTCACCGACAAGAAGGGCAATCTGGTGACCGACCTGACGAAGGATGACTTCAGGGTCTTCCAGGACAAGCAGGAGAAGGAGATTTCCAACTTTCAGTTGTACACCGAGGCAGTGTACGAACAGTACGCTGCCGCATCGGCAAAATTGCTGCCGGGGATGCCTCTTCCGGAGTCCACGATCGAGCCGCAGTCGGTCAATATGATCGTCTTTATCGACCACGACAACCTTCATCCGCTCGACCGCAACCGGGTGCTGCGCAACGTCCGTGATTTTGTTGCCGAGAATCTCCGTCCACCGATGCAGATGATGGTGGTCGAGAGTTTTCTCGGGGATTTGAAGATCCTCCAGTCCTTCACCTCGAGTTCCCGAGAGGTTCGTGATTCTCTGAGAGGGATCACCTCCCGTGCCGGCGGGCGGCCGGAGCGCGACTCGGCTCGCCAGGGTGTGCTCGAACGAATGCAATGGGAGATCGAGAACTACGGCCTGGCCTCGGGCCTGGCTGTCCGGGCGACTCGTTCCTATAACGACATGATGACCTACGCTGAAGAGGAGGCTCACAACGTGATGTTCTCCATCGACAGGTTGCGCGAGGTTGTGACCTTTCTGGCCGGTCTGCCGGGGAGAAAGTCGGTACTCTATATCTCCAACGGACTTCCGATGGTCCCTGGATTGGATCTCTTCAACGCGTTCGCCGACGCCTACAATGACCCCACTATCCTTGCCGAAACCCAGAGATTCGACCGTTCATCCGCCTTCAAATCCGTGGTCGCCGCCGCGAACTCTCAGGAGGTCTCTTTCTACACCATTGGTGCCGGCGGGCTTGAAGTGGTAGGCATGTCGGCCAACGAATACCGCGGGAACCGGGGGCCGATGGTGACCTCTCTGGGTGCCGAAACCTATTTGGAAAGCCTGCGCTACATCGCGGTAGGTACCGGTGGTTTGGCGATAATAAGAACGAATGATTTCGACGCCGGTCTCAAGAGAATCGAGGACGATCTTTATACCTATTACTCGCTTGGTTACCCGCTCGTGCAGACGGGGAGGGACAAGGTACATCACATCAAGGTCACCCTCCCGGACCACCCGGAGCTTGTCATTCGGTTTCGAAGAAGTTTCGTCGAGAAGTCGCTGGAAACTCGAGTCCAGGACAGGACGCTCGCAGGCCTGCTCCACGACCTCAACGAGAACCCCATGGATCTCGAATGCGTGACCGGCATGGCGACACCGGCGGCCAATGATCTCTGGATGGTCCCGATGGCCGTCTCCTTCCCGATCGAGAAGATTGCTCTGCTGCCCGAGGGTGAGTATTACGTCGGCAGAGTCGTTATATTCGCCTCGACACGCGACTCGGACGGAAAAAGGTCGGAAATGGTGAGCCAGGAGAGTGAGATCAGGCTTCCCGCAGGTATCTATGAGCAGATCCGGGACAGCCGTTTCGACATCGACCTCAGCCTCCTGATGGAGGCCGGTTCCTACCGTGTAGCCATCGGCCTGATGGACCAGATTACCCGGCAGGCGAGCTACCAAACGATCACCACTGTCATTTCGTCACGGTGACACAGGGAGGGGCTGCCGGCATGTTCCAGGGAGACAGCTCGAACGGAAACATGATCAGCGCATCCTGTCCGTATTCAAGGCTGCCGGTCCAGATCCGGCCGGAGTGGACCGACATTCTCCTCGGTGGGGACCACCAGATGACGATGTGGTGGATCGGGGAGCAGATTCTCTCTACCCAACCGACCGGGTTTGTCCGGGAGGCATCAACGCAGGAGACCCTCATCAGGATTGAAGAGGCCGTACGAGTTTCTGTCGCTGCGGGTCTGCCGTTCGTCTGGGTTGCGGACTACTCGGGCATGTCGGGGATCACCATGGGAGCCCGCAAGCTCTTCGCTTCGGAGATTTCGAGGTGGCCGCGACTTCGGGGATTGATCCTCTTCGGCTTGTCCCCCTTCTATTCGGCTGCTGTTCGATTGGCAATCTGGCTCAAACTCGTGCCATTCCCGGTTCACATCGTTGGATCCTACCAAGATGCGATCAAGGTGGCGGTCTCAATCCTCGAGTCTCTGCCGTCGGGCGAGCGACCCGTGCCGATTCCTCCGGTGATCCTCACTGACGACAGGTGGAAGCTCGAACTCGACGGTTATTCCATTCGATTTGAGGTGATTGACGGGTCGATTCTGCACTCGTTGCAACAAGGGCGCGTCAGGGAGGAACACCTCGATCCGATCTTTGAACTGCGTGACGAAGTCATGCTTACGTCCGGTCTCAAGGGCAAGCCCTTTTCCATTCTCGCCGGAATGGACAATGTCGAACAGTCCAGCCACGCCGGGCGTCTGGGATACGTTCGCCGCATGGCGCGTTGGTATCGGGAGAATCCGTTTGACGTCGAGGTGTTCTATGGCCTGAATTCCCTGATGGGTACGGTGATCAAGGTGACGGCTGGTCTGGTTCCGTTCAAAGTCCATGTGTCGAAAACGTACGAGGAGGGGTTGCAGTACATTTCGGGTTCTGTTTTGGCCGGTCGGGATAGAGCATTGAGTTCCGGTTCTCAGCAGCAGGCAAAAAGCCGGCGTCAAGACGGGGTGCCTCAAGAAAAAATTAATGAACTCCTGAAAGTGCTCGGGGCAATCAGTTGGGACACGGATGACGAATTGAATTTGGAGGCTATTGACCCCTCCGATCCCCTTGCCCTGGTATACGAAGCGATCAGCCTGGTCAAGACCGAGATTGACGATTTGCTCGCTCGACAGGAATCTGATGCCGTCGAGTGCCGACGGCTCCAGGATCGATTGGTAAGGTCGGAAAAGATGGAAGTGGTGGGTCTGTTGGCGGGCGGTGTGGCCCATGACCTTAACAACATCCTGTCCGGCATCGTCAGTTACCCTGAACTGCTGCTGATGGACGAGAACTTGAGCCCTGAAACGAGGCGCAGGGTTCATTCCATCAAGAAGAGTGGTGATCAAGCGGCAGCCGTCGTCAAGGACCTGATGGCAGTTTCTCGGGGGGCCGCTACCAGGACTGAGCCGGTTTCTCTCGGCGCAGTTGTCTTGGAGTATTTGGGATCCCCTGATTATTCCGCAATGTCATCCAAATACCCGGGGGTCACTCTCGACAGCCGGATTGGCGAGGCGCCGGCCCTGGTCACCGGATCGCCGGTACATCTTCGAAAGGTCGTCGCAAACCTGGTGGCCAACGCATTCGAGAGTTTCGAAGAGGATTCCAAGGAAGGACGAGTGTTTGTTGAGACCTTCCTGAGTCATGTCGATAGCGAGCAATCCTGTGGTCCCGATGGGCCGCCGGGTGGTGACTCGGTGGTCTTGCGGGTTGTGGACAACGGCCCGGGAATTGCAGCGGAGCACCGGGAGCGGATCTTCGAGCCGTTTTTCACCAAGAAAATTATGGGCAGGAGTGGAACCGGCCTGGGGCTGACCGTCGTCTGGAACATCGTCCAAAACCACGGCGGTTTCATCGATCTCGCCTCAGGTGAGGAGGGAACTTCATTTGACATCTACTTTCCGATCACGACTGAAAGTCTCCCCGAGAGGAACGAAGGGGTGCCTCTGGAGCAGCTTCGTGGAACGGGACAGAGGATTCTGGTCGTCGACGATGTGGCAGCGCAGAGAGAAATTGCGTCGGCCTTGTTGGTCCGCCTCGGTTATCAGGTTGAATCCGTCTCGAGCGGAGAGGTTGCGATCGAGAGACTCGGGCGCGAGGCATTCGACCTTCTCCTGCTGGACATGTTGATGGAACCCGGGCTCAACGGTCGAGAGACCTACGAAAGGATCCTGGAGATCCGTCCGGGCCAGAAGGTCGTGATCGCCAGCGGATTCTCCCAGGATGAGGAGGTCCGGAAGGCTCAGGCCCTCGGGGCCGGTGCCTTTATCGCCAAGCCGTATTCCCTACAGGAGATCGGAATGGCCGTTCAGGATGTATTGGAAGGGTGAAAGATGAAGGTTGGATTTCCTCGTTGGTTGAAGGTCCTTTCCATCATTGTCGTGGTCCTTATTCTGCTGATTGGTGTCGGCCTGCTCGGCATCGGCTGGTATGTCAAGAATCAGATGCTGGATTCCGGCGGTCCGCTGTCTCCGGCCCAGGCGGCCTACGATGTACGGCACTACCGCATCGATATTGGGGTGAAGCCTGAGTCGAAGACGATCGAGGGCAGGACGACTGCAACGGTCGAAACGGTGGCGCCGTTGTCCCAGTTCGAAATCAACCTTGACGAACGCCTGACGGTGGCCGAGGTTACTGTCGACGGGGTTGTTGCCGAGTTCGAACACGACGACGATTTCATCCGGGTTTCACTGAAACCGGCCTGGGACGCCTACGAACGTCACAGTGTACAGATCACCTACGGAGGCAAACCCAAGGTGGCCCTGAAACCACCTTGGATCGATGGTTTTGTTTGGTCCGAGACAATGTCCGGCGCTCCGTGGATCGGTGTCACCGGGCAGGGAGACGGCGGTGACAACTGGTGGCCGTGCAAAGATCATCCCTCGGATGAGCCGGACGAGGGCATGGATATCACGTTGACGGTGCCCGATGATCTCGTCGGTCTCTCGAATGGTAGAAAGATGGCTGAAAGGGACAATGGTGACGGTACGGTCACGACCGAGTGGCACGTCTCCTTCCCGATCAACAACTATCTGGTGACGCTGAACATCGCGCCCTACGTGCCGATCGAAGAGCCCTATCACGGGATCGACGGCAGTCTCGACGAGACACTGATCTTCTGGTCTCTGCCCGAGAACATAGACGAGGCTCGCATCATGTGGCGCCAGATGCCGCGGATTCTTGAGGTGTTTGGGAAGTACTTCGGCGAGTACCCCTTCTTCGAGGATAAATTCTGGGTGGCCCATGCGCCCTACCTCGGCATGGAGCACCAGACCCTCGTAGCCTATGGCGATCAGTTCAAAGACAACGATTATGGTTTTGACTCGTTGCTCCTGCACGAGGTTGCCCATGAGTGGTGGGGCAACAAGGTGACGGCAAAGGACTGGGCGGACTTCTGGTTGCACGAGGGGTTCGCAGTCTACGCCGAAGCGCTTTATGTGCTGGACACACTGGGGGAGCAACGGTATTTGCACTATATGGCGATGGTTCGCGGGAGGATTTCAAACCGCACACCGATCGTGCAGGGCGATGATCTGACCTCTGTCGGGGCCTACACCGGTGACATATACGCCAAGGGCGCCTGGGTCTTGCACATGCTGAGGTGGATGCTCGGTGATGAGCAGTTCTTCGAAGTTCTGTGGCGGTTCGCCAACGATGAGGCCTTCG
>JAOZPW010000200.1:0-612 GCA_029932545.1 Thermoanaerobaculales bacterium
ACACCTTGTTGAGTTCTTCGATCCTTGACATCTCATCCTCCCTTTCTTGAATTTCCGACACAGAAAAGACGTTGGAGTTCTTCCTGAACCCTCCAACCAATAAACCTGAAACCATTGTCGACCATGAGATTCCTCCGAAAGCTCATTCAAGAGTACCACCGATAAGTCCAACCCTCATCTCAACTGTCTCGAAACTCCTGGGAGAATTTCCAGATCCTTCGCGGCCTCGGCGGTTCAGGAGCTGTCGCTGTACACAACATGCAGATCCCGCCCGAGGAGGCCCTCCAGTCGGCAAGATCGGTCGAGCCCTGCCCGGCAGACCAGAAGCCCTGGCTGTGCCCAGTGATCATGGCGAAAGTACTTTTCCCTGTGTCTCTCTGTGTGCCCTGTGCGCTTTTTGACTCTCTCTCGTTTCTACTGATGAGGACGCCAATCCTCAATCTGAATCCTTTGGAGGACATCGCATGAGACCAATCGCATCCATCTGTTTGACAATCGGGCTTCTGTTTTTCTGTCTCATACCGGCTGCCAACGCCGAAAACTATTATGTCGACCGCTTTGACGACACCGCAAACGCCACGAACTGTTCGCTCTACTTGCCCAACGACTGCA
>JAOZPW010000200.1:622-7271 GCA_029932545.1 Thermoanaerobaculales bacterium
TACCTCTCTGCGGGTACATACACCATCACCATCGCCGGCGCCTGGGAAGACGCAGCCTTGACAGGCGACCTCGACATCACCGAAGGCCTGACAATCCAGGGCGGCACCGCCGGAGTCACGATCGACGGCGCCTCTCTCGACCGGGTCTTTCACGTTATGGGGGGCACTGCTTACTTCTATGACCTCACGATCACGGGAGGAAACAGCCCAAGCATTGGCGGCGGCATCCTCAGCAACAGCCTCCTGTTTCTCAACGACTGTACGATCACCGATAATTCGAGCAATGGTTTGGGAGGTGGAATTTACAATAGCGCCGGCAGTCTCTACCTCGACCGTACAACCGTATCGAGCAACACAGCCAGTACAAGCGCGGGTGGAATTTACAACCAAACCGGACTCAACCTGAACATCGAAGACTCAACGATCTACTCCAACGTTGCGTCCAACGGCGCCGGGGGTGGAATTTTCAACAATGGTTCTTCCACCATTCGACGGTCCTCCATATGGGGCAACCTCACCTATTTTGTATCGGGAAGCCACTTTCGCGGCGGCGCCGGTATCTTCAACAACGGCTATCTCAATCTTTATAATTGTTCCATGGTGATTAACTGGGCTCACGATGATCCCGGCGGCGCCATTTACAACAACAACAACCTCGACCTCACCCACGTTTCCATCTCCAGCAACCTGAGCAGCCCGGCCACCAGCACAATCATTTTCAACGCCGCCGGCGGTGACCTGACGATGGTCAACAGCCTGATGATCGGCAAGTGCACCAATGACGGCGGCAGCGTCACCAGCACCGGCGGGAATCTCGAACAGGCGGGCAACACCTGTTACCTGGTAGGACCTGGAGATCAGGTCAACGTTGCCGACGCCATGACCACGCTCGCCGACGTTGGCGGCGGCTCCAAAAAGTGCATCATTCTCGAAGAGGGAAGCCCGGCGATCGACCTGGGATACTGGAGCTATTGTTCCGACGTGGATCAGCGCGGGTTTGACCGTCCGGTCGATGGTGACGACAACGGCAGTATCAACTGCGACATCGGCGCCTTCGAGATCCTCGCCGACCTTCCGATCTTCTCGGACGGATTCGAGAGTGGCAGCACCTGGAGGTGGGATTCCCCCTCACCTTGAACTGCGGCGCCCATCAATACGAAACCGGGACCTCCTTGGTTCCGGCTTCGTTCTGTTCGCCGACGGATTCGAGAGCGGAAATACCACCGCCTGGTCGAATTAGCCCGTACTTCTCACCGGTTATTAATCTTCAATGCTCGGCCAGCCACGCCTCGATCTCGTGCCGGAATTCTTCCAGTCCGGGATCCTGCAACTCTTGAATCTCTTCGAGCGTGACGCCGGCCTGCTCAACGGCCCGGCGGTGATCAAAATGCTCAAGAGCCATCGCATGGCGAAATTGCACGAAGAACCGCAAATATCCTGGCGGAAGAAGCGCCTCGGCCGAGTCCAGGGCCTGCTGGAGGATCGCGAGTGCTTCATCCCAGCGACCGAGTTGCATGAACCCACCCCCAACTGCAGACTGCATTTTGATCCTCGATTCATCATTGTCTCGGAAAAATCCTTCGGCCACCTTCCCTTTCTCAACGACACACGCCCAGTCCTCCAGGCGTACGCAGGCCAGGATTACATTGAGAAGGGCGTTCTCCGTGACAACGGCATTCGGCCCGAGACTTGTCTTCAGAATGTCGTAGCCTTCCTGCGCCAACCGACGGGCATCCTCATACTCACCACTTCTCACTGCCCGCACCGAGAGGTTGCTCTTGAGAACACCAATCTCCGGATGGTCCGGAGGAAAGGTATCCTCAACGATTGTGATGGCCTTCTGCCTCAGCTGAAGGGCCTCTTCCTTCCTGCCAAGGTCGTTGAGGATGTCCGCAACCCCCTCAAGGGATATGTAGACCGAGGGGTGGATTGGACCAAGAAGTTCCATCCGCATATCCAGGCTCTCGCCGGCCAATTCAAGGGCCCCTTCCGCATCCCCCATTTCGGCCAAAACATTGGCGCAATTTTGAAGGGTCGAAGCCACCTTGGGATGACTGTCACCGAATGCCAGCTTCCTCAGACGGAGCGCTTCCATGCAAAAATCAAGGGCGCCCTGCTTATCGCCACGGATCATCATCAGAATACTCTGGTGGTTGGCGAGAGCGCCCTCCAACTCCGGGTCATCCCCCAGCCGACCAAGGGCGGCATGGGCGAACTCGATGGTCTCGTCGATCCTCTCCATGTCCGTCAAAACGACACCTCGGATCCAGACCAGCCGGATCCATGCCTGGGCCGAAAGACGATCATCCCGACCAACCTCCGCCTCGAGCAACGCCTCTTTCAAGACATCCTCGGCCTGTCGGATCTCTCCCAGTTTTTCCAGGAGCAGGCCCCTGACATAATCACTGAGAGCACTCAAGGGCTTGTATTCGAGGCTCCTGATCGAAGGATCGAGAGAATCAAGGACGTCCCAGCCCCTGGGGTATTTCCCTGTGTCGTACAGGGCCCGCGCATCGGCAATACCCTTACGGGCCTCAGCCACACGACGCCGAACTTCCGGATCCTCGGGCAAGGGAACCCGAGAACGAACAAGATCGGCATTGAGGCAGGGCTCCATCGAAGGAAGAGCAAGGGCGGCCTGGACCGCACGATCCACGGTGGCCGCCGGGTCTTCCGCAAGCACCAAAAGAAGAGACGCCATAGATTGGAGATGCTGATCGAGGCATTCAACTTCGAGATCCAGAAGCTCCGGCGTCTGTTCTCTTTGAATCCAGGTCGATTGGCAGACGTCCTCCCTCAAAGTGAGCCATTGGCGAGAGTAGTCCTCGAACACCGGTTGCAACAGACTCCATGTGTGGTCCCTGCCGATCGACTGATATCCGCTCCCAAGCGCCTCTTGGATCCCGGGATCCCAGATGCCCTCGAGGTGACGCTCAAACCCGCGACACCGATACCGACCCTCCCCAAGAATCCTCCCACCGACGAGGGCGCCCACCAGGGCTGCCACTCCAATGAAGACGGCCGCAGAAGCCCAAATCCTCCGTCTCTTCCTCTGAGGCGCCTCTTGGATCCGATTCAGACCGGCGACAGCCTCTCCGGCGGTTGGCCGTTCCATAGGGTCCTTGCCCAGTAGACGCATGATGAAGTTTCGAAGCGCCGGAGACGCAGACGGTGGTTCTTCAATCCGTACAGTGGGGATCATGGCCAAGAGAGCCATTGCATCCTCAGTTGCATAGGGAGAACGGGCCTCCAGCAACACGAAGAGAACAATTCCCAACGAAAAAACATCGGTTGCCGGAGTCACAGGTTCCCCGAGGGCCTGCTCGGGGCTCATGTAGCGAGGCGTACCGATGATGGCGCCCTGGATGGTCGGGGTGTCGCCACAGTGCGCCTTGGGATGGGCAGGTTCCGCAGGTAATACCGGTTCCGGCCCAATGTCCTCGATCAGGCGACCGATCCCAAAATCCAGAATTTTGACCGTACCGTCGGCCATCACCATGATGTTGTCGGGTTTGAGATCCCGGTGAATCACACCCTCCCGATGAGCCGCCGCCAGGGCCTGAGCCACCTGAATACCGATGTCCAGGATCTCTTCTTCACTCAAACTACCGACCAACTCACCGAGGGGACGACCATCCAGGTACTCCAGGAGAAGACACGGCGAATCACTGGAGTCCACAAGATCATAGAGGCGACAGATGGATCGGTGGTCCAACCGGGACAGAATTCTCGCCTCCCGATAGAAACGGTTCCGGACATCATCCGAAACTCTCAGTCCGGGGCTGAGAACCTTGACCGCCACCTTGCGGTCGAGGCGCTCATCCATCCCGAGATAGACCTCACCCATTCCACCGGCGCCGATGAACTCAACAATTCGGACATTGCCGACGTGCTGACCAATCAGGGAGCCCTTGCCATCCTCCGGAAAAGCAGACTCGCCCAGGCCAGAGCCAAATGCTCCACCCGTCTTCAGAGGGTCGTCGGACACAGTCGGGTCGTTCAACGGCCCAATTCCCCTCTCAACTCGGTCCGTGCCTGCTGCCACAGTCTTCGAACCGTCCTTTCGGAAACACCCAGTGCCTCTGCGGTCTCAGGTTCTGTATAGCCGGCGAAGTACTTGCACTCGACGACGCCACTCAGTCGGGAGTCTTCTCTGCCCAACCGCTCCAGAGCCTGATCAACGGCCAAAACCTGATCCAGGTGCTGGAAGAAAACAGCATGTCGTTCGTCGAGAGTCTCCTGCAGAGCCCCACCCCCTCGTTTCAGACGGAGCTTTTCGCGAGCATGGTCGACGAGGATATGTCGCATCGCGCCTGCCGCAAGACAGAGGAAATGCCCGCGGTCGGCAAAATCACGGGCCGGACTCCCGGAGATCTTGACGTACGCCTCGTGAACCAACTCCGTTGTGTTCAAGGTCTGCCGCCCCTGACGACGAAGCTGTCGTCGGGCAAGGGAGCGGAGTTGATCGTAAAGCAGCGTGAATACTCGGTCTCCTGCCTCTTGATCACCCTGGGCCGCAGCCCTCAATAAAACGGTAATACCCTCACTCTGGTCAGTCACCATCGCATCCTACCAGGGCCATCCGGACCGTTCACTCCCAATAATAATCCAACCTCCGAGAGCCACTTCCCCTCTCTCATCCTGATAGACTCAGTTGAGGATTGAGACAACGATGCCACCAAGAAAGATTCCGTCGCTAAATATGAGATCCGGACATGATTTGGAACACGCCGGAATGCTCGTTTCCGGCACCCTTGCGCCTTGCACTGGTTTGATCCCTCGTTTTTCATGGATCCTCATGGCCGGCCTGATCCTCGCGACTGTCCCATCACCCGCCGGCGCCAATACTCAAGCCCAACTGCGCTTCATGCTCGACCGGGGGCGTTATCCGGCAGCAGTTACAACGGCACGCGAGAACCTCAGGGCAGTCGAGGCAGCCTCCGAACAGGAGACGCCTGCGCTAGCCCTTAGTTACGAACTCCTGGCCGAGGCCCTGATTCTCAACGGCGACATCAGGGACCCATCGACCACCACGATCATCGACAGGGCCCTTGAAATCCGTATATCACTGCACGGGGAAGGCGATCTCGAGACTACGAACGCTCTGATATGGCGTGGGGTCCTGGACAAGGAGTTGGGCAATCTTGACTCCGCAAGGCAGAACCTCGAAACGGCAGTTATTATCCGCGAACGGAGTTTGGGGGTCTCTCACCTGGAGGTTGCGCGGGCCTTGAACGAGCTTGCATCCGTGCATATGCGTCAACGAGACTCCGATACGGCCTCCGAATTGTACGAACGGGCAGCCGAGATCATCGAGACCTCCCACGGACCGAATGATCCAGAAATGGCCGTATCCCTGGTGGGTTTGGCCGATGCGCTCTACAGATCCGGGTTCCCCTTACAGGCCGGACCCCTTGCCGAAGAGAGCCTTGATATTCGGAGGCGTGTCCTCGACCCAGATCATCCTCTGATAGCACAATCCATGCTCGAGCTGGCCATGATCGAACGCCGGTCGGACCATGCAGAACGAGCCGAAGAACTGGCCCGCGGCGCCCTGAAAACCATGACAAACAGCCTGGGGTCGGAACACATCAAGTCTGCCGGAATCCTCAATTTTCTCGGCACACTTCGCAAGGACCAGGGGGACTACGTCGAAGCACGGGAGCTGTTTCAGCAGGTTCTCAGCCTCTTCGAGCAGGCCTACGGTCCGAAGCACGCCTATGTCGCCGGCGTGCTCAATAATTTGGCCATCGTCTTTCGCCTGACCGGAGACTTCTCCGCTGCTCGTACCACTCTCGAGCGAAGTCTTGAGTTACGCGAAGACCTCTTCGGCCCGAACCACCCGTTGGTTGCACAGTCCTTGACCAATCTCGCCGAGGTCCTGATCCAGGAGGATCAAGAAGAAGAAGCAATCCTTCTGCTCGAACGGGCACTGACAATCCAGGAGGCCGCCTACGGCCCTACCAGCTTGCGGCTGGTCAGCAGTCTGAGCGACCTCGGCCTTGCCCTGCGCCGGACCGACAATCTCGATGCAGCCTCTTCGGCCCTTGCACGGGCCACCACCATCGTCGAAGAAAAACTCGGCCCCCACAGCAGGGAGATCGCCGACTTGATCAATAGTCAGGCGCTGATCGCCCATCAGAAAGGCAACCTCACGGAAGCCCGTTCCGGCTTCACCCGGGCACACGCTCTCTACCACGAAAACCTCGGTGAGCACCACCCCAAGGTCGGCCTGATGCTCTTCAATCTGGCCCGGGTTGAAGCCGACAGCGGCCACCCAGAAAAGGCGCTCGCCCTTGCACTGAGGGCCGAAAACCAAGGCCGGGAGCACCTGCAATTGACTGCCCATGCTCTGTCCGAAAGGGAGGCTCTCGGTTACGCCTGGCGTCTCAAGGCACGTCTTGACCTGGTGACGCACTTGGCCGTCGATTGCAATCAGTGCTCCGTTCAGGCATGGGATCGCTTGATCCGGGCCCGGGGCCAGATACTCAACGAACTCGCCCTTCGGCGCCGGACCGTGGATCCAACCGATCTCTCAACCCTCGACCTGCTCGCCAGACTCGAAGAATCGTCAAGTCTCCTGTCCAGGCTGACCCTCCGCGGCCCCGGCAAGGAAACAAACGACATCTTTCGGGAACGGCTTGAGGAG
>JAOZPW010000018.1:0-11014 GCA_029932545.1 Thermoanaerobaculales bacterium
GTTGTACTTGTGGGTCCAGCCGAAACCCAGGGGGCCATCGTAGGCGTTGTCGCGCGAGTTGTAATGCACACGGAAGGCAAAGCCGATGCCGACGCCTGGAAAACCGAAGAGGGTCTTCGAGTACGTGAAGTTACCGATGGCCGGGTTGACCGGGTCGTTGATATTGTTGGTTTGATCGCCGAGCAGGGAGTTCTCGTCGACCGGGTCGTGGAACTCGGGATGGAGGACGAAGTAGGCCACCTCCTCGTCGCCGGGATCCAAGGTGAGAGGTGGGTGGGCGCCGTCGAGATAACCGGCCTTGCTTGCCGTGAGGTTGTAGGTGTCACCACCTGTCACCCGGAGGGTGTAGTCGCCTTCGGAGTCGGTTTTGGTCGTATGGGTGCTCGTGGTTCCTACGCCGAGCACCGTCGCCTGAGCGAGCGGGTGGCCGTCGTCGGCGTCCGTGACGGCGCCGGATACGATGGCGCAATTCTCGAGCACATTGACATACACCGAGGCCTCGTCCTCATCCAGAGGGTCGCCGGCAGTCAGGGTAATTGTGTAGAACCCGGACTCGGCATAGGCATGTTTTACTTTTTCGCCATAGCCGACGCGAGTGTCACCGTAATCCCAGGCGAACCACAGACCACCACAGCTCTGGGAAGCATCGAAGGTCACTTCCTCGTCGATGCAAGCAACCTCGATATCGGTAACGGCCACCGCCTCGATGCCACCAAGCACAAGAATGCTGTACTCCGGCGACGGGTACGGGCCTTCGTGCGAGCCGCCGAGGACCTCGGCCGACAGAACGGCCTCGCCGCACCCCGCTGCCTCCATCTCCCAGGTCGGAGTTCCATACCACGTTCCGCTGAACTCGTGATCGGACGACCATTGACACGACAGCAGATAGGGGCCGCAGGAATCGGTGCAGCTCCAGATCTCACCATCGACAAGACATGGCTGGTCGCACCAACCACAGTGGTCGTGCCATCCGCGGACGAGGCCGATACCGCCGCCGCTGACGACAGGCCACACTCCCTCGGAGCCGCCGCCGTTGCTGTGAACCTCGACCAGGAAGGGCTCAAACCGTTCCACCGTCGAGGGAACCGACAGCGTGACCGACGGGTTGTTGGCCGACAGCGTTAGAGCCACCAGTAGGGCGACAATGACAGCTCCTGCGGTCTGATATTGAGTACGAGGGTTGTGGGTTGCTGTAGGTCGTTTCATGGATCAACCTCCCGGAAGCGTTACGGATCACGTAAGCCTGAATATTTCGTATCAGGTTTCCCCTGGAGCCTTGGTGGTCGGATTCTCATCAAAGACAATCTACCGACGGTGACTGACAAATGACTGACACATTTCTTGACGTCGGAACCCTGGATGTTCTACTGGGTGCCACCCAATCATTCGCCCGTTCCCATCCGGAAATCCTGGATGGAAACAGCGTAGTTCCCGAGGCGGAAACGAGAATTTTTCGATAAGTTATAGGAAGACAATGGTTTGCGCGGAGGTGTACTCCCCGTACTTCGCATAAGCAACCCCGCGGCCTGACGACGAAATTGCCAGAAAGACTCGTCTCTGGACGGGAACTAGCCCGGACTCTTGAGAAATTCCCCCGTAACTTCCGTGCCTTGAATACTTGGGTTTATGCGGCAGAGTCCAAATTTCAGGCTGCTTGAGGAGGTTTTCAGTCGATTCATCTGCTCTCAGAAAGGCGCCGGGCACCCCTTTGAAGACTTGTCGACCATCGACCAGTTGATTGGGAATCATCCCCGAAGATTAGAAGGGGATACTCTTTTTCTCCGTCAGCTATTTTGCCGTTTAAACCCCCCAGCCACCGTTCAAACGAAAGACCTACCGTTCACCCTTGACCCTGGATTCACAGGGGAATCGACACATCTCGCAGGGTCAGCAACCTCTGGGTTCCCGGAGACGGCTGCATTGACTTGCTGGACCAGGTGCACCAACGATGGCAGACCGTGACAATGGTGCTGTTGACCGCTCACCCCGAACGCCTTTCCCGGCTCGCTGCCACACGCCTCGGGGTTCACCACTACTTCGTCAAACCCATAGCCCGTACTTCTCACCAGTGTCCGGCTGCAAGGCGCGAACCACAACGACCTTCGGCGTTTTCTCGATTCGCTCGCTCGCAGCCGAAGGCTCTTTGGGCACGACGGATTTTCCCAAACTGACAGCTGAGAGCTGAGAGCCAACAGCTTCTTCTTTGACACCCTGTCTCTTGAGTGCTACAACTCCGCGCCCGCATCTGCGGGAACCGGAGAGACCATGTCAAGTCAGAAATTTCGAAACATCGCCATCATTGCTCACGTCGATCACGGCAAAACCACCCTCGTCGATGCGATGCTGTGGCAATCGGGCATCTTCGGCGCTCACGAACGGGTTGCCGAGCGCGTCATGGATTCCGGCGATATTGAGCGCGAACGCGGCATCACCATCCTGGCCAAGAACACCGCGGTCCGCTTCGGTGACGTCAAGATCAACATCGTCGACACTCCTGGTCACGCCGATTTCGGCGGCGAGGTTGAGCGTACTCTTCAGATGGTCGACGGTGTCTTGTTGCTGGTCGATGCCGCGGAAGGCCCCCTGCCCCAAACACGCTTCGTATTGGCCAAGGCCCTGCAACTGGGCCTGCCGCCGATTCTGGTGATCAACAAGATCGACCGGGACGATGCCCGAGCTGAAGAGGTTCTCGATGAAGTCTACGATCTGTTCATAGACTTGGACGCCACCGAGGAGCAGCTGGATTTCCCGATCTTCTGCACCGACGCCCGCAAAGGACTTTGCCGACCCGGATTCGATAGCGAATTCGGTGATCTCAAACCACTGTTCGAAGAAATTGTCACAAATTTGCCTGAGCCTGAAGGCGACCCTTCGGCCCCGCTGCAGATGCTGGTAACCAACCTCGCTTGGTCGGATTATCTGGGGCGCCTGGTGGTTGGACGCATTGTTAACGGCACAATCACAGCGGGTAGCATCGTCGGACTGGCACGTGAAGAAGACGTCATCTCCGCCAAGATCGGCACTGTCTTCTCACAAGAGGGTCTCAAGCGCCAAGAGGTCGACGAGGCGATTGCGGGGGACATCGTGACGATCTCAGGCCTCGAAGAGGTCTCGATCGGCGATAGCCTGGTCGATTTCGACAATCCCAGACCCCTCAAGCGAATCGCCGTCGACGAACCGACGATGTCGATGGTCTTCTCTGCCAACACATCCCCCTTCGGCGGCCGGGACGGCACGAAGGTCACGGCCCGGCAGATCCGTGCACGGCTGGAAAAAGAAATGCTCCACAACGTCGCAATGCGCCTGGAGGTCTCCGGCACCGATTCCTTCAAGGTGCTGGGCCGCGGCGAACTGCAACTGGCGATTCTGATCGAGACCATGCGCCGCGAGGGTTTCGAATTGTCGGTCTCCAAACCCGAGGTCGTTACCCGGGAGATCGACGGTCAAAAGCACGAGCCGATGGAATTGGTACAGGTAGATTGCCCGGACGAGTACGTCGGTGTCATCACCCAGAAGTTGGGCAGCCGCAAGGGCGTGATGACTGAGATGCACAATCCGGGACATGGGCGGGTTCGGATCGAGTTCCGGGCCCCGTCCCGAGCCCTGATCGGTTTTCGCTCGGAATTTCTGACCGACACCCGCGGCACCGGCATCCTCAACCACATTTTCGACGGTTGGGCGCCCTGGCAAGGTCCCATCGGCGGCCGACCGACCGGCACACTGATCTCAGACCGAACGGGCAAAACCACACCCTACGCACTCTTCCATCTCGAACCCCGCGGCACCCTCTTCCTGCCCTCGGGCACCGAAGTCTACGAAGGCATGATCGTCGGCGAGAGCGCCCGTTCCGGCGACCTCGACGTCAACGTCATCCGAGAAAAGAAACTGACCAACATGCGTTCTTCCGGCGCCGACGAGGCCCTGCGCCTGGCCCCGCCCCGACGCATGACCCTGGACCTGGCCCTGGAGTGGATCGACAACGACGAGTTGGTCGAGGTGACCCCTTCGACCATCCGAATTCGAAAACGCGTCCTCATATTCAATCAGCGCCCGAAGAAGGGCTAGCCATAATCGGCTTGAATGATCTCTCCATGCCGACACCCTTGACCCACTTTGTCGCCGGCGCCGCACTTTCCCAGGTTTCTCCGAAAACTCGGGGCCAACACCTTCGGTACGCGTTTGTCTTCGGCGTTCTGGCCGCCCTCCCTGATCTCGATTTCGCGGCGTTCTTCCTGGGCATCCCCTACGGCCATCCTTTGGGCCACAGGGGCTTCAGTCATTCGCTGGCCTTCGCGGCAGTGCTGGGCATCATCGGCGCACTGATCCTCAGGGCCGACCGCAACGGCGCCCGGTCGTTCTGGACCACGGCAATAGCCGCCTGCGCGGCCGCCGCCTCGCACGGACTCTTGGACATGGTGACCAATGGGGGACTCGGAGTAGGCATCCTGATGCCCTTCGACGTTGAACGTTTCTTCTTCCCGTTCCGGCCGATCCTGGTCTCTCCCTTCAGTCCCAGCACTTTCTTTGCTGTCGTTGGCTCAATCATGAAATCCGAAATTCTCTGGGTCTGGCTCCCGCTGGCGGTCGGGTCGACGGCCTTTCAGTGTGGTCGAATACGTTGGAATAGGGGGAGAACTCGACACCCTCGTGCCTATGATATCGACCACCCACCCCCCCAGAATCAAAACACTGTTGATAGCTGACAGCTGACAGCTGACGACAACTGCGGTACAACTGATCCATGGCTCAAGCTGACCACCTTCTGGCCCTTGACCACGGAACACAGAGCGTACGAGCTCTTCTGTTCAATCTTCAGGGAGACCTCGTATCAAAGGCCCGGATCGAGATCGAACCCTACACCTCCCCTCAACCGGGATGGGCGGAACGTGACGCTGAAGATTCCTGGCAGACGATCTGCGCTGTGTGTCGCCTCCTTTGGGAGGAGTCGCCCGTTGCACCCGATGCGGTGGCCGGCATCACCGTCACCACTCAGCGCGCAACGATGGTCTGTATTGATGAGAGCGGCCGGCCACTTCGCCCCGCAATCGTCTGGCTGGACCAACGCCGTACCGAGGGCCTGGCGCCCGTTGGCGGTTTGATGGGTTTGGCCTTCCGTGCGGTCCGCATGTCCGAGACCATTCGCTATTTTCAAGCCGAGGCGGAATCGAACTGGCTGAGGCTGCACCAGCCTGAGATCTGGGCAAAGACCAAGAAATACCTCTTCCTCTCAGGCTTCCTTAATCATCGCTTGACCGGTCGTTTCGTCGACTCCGTCGGTTCGCAGGTCGGTTATGTGCCATTTGACTACAAGAAACTTCAGTGGGCCTCTCCTCGCGACTGGAAGTGGGAGACCCTGGGCATCGAAAGGGACAAGCTGCCGGATCTCCAACCCCCAGGCTCGATTCTCGGTGAGCTGGCGCCGGCGGCGGCAGAAAAGATGGGCCTCCGGGCCGGCCTGCCTGTCGTGGCAGCGGCTGCCGACAAGGCCTGCGAGGTCCTGGGGTCAGGCTGCCTTGAGCCCTGGGTCGGCTGTCTCAGCTATGGCACGACGGCAACGGTCAATACGACCCACAGCCGCTATATCGAGCCTTTGCCCTTTCTCCCGCCATACCCGGCAGCCGTGCCCGGTGAACATCTCATGGAAGTCCAGATCTTCCGAGGCTACTGGATGGTCTCCTGGTTCAAACGGGAGTTCGGCTTGAGAGAACGCCAACTCGCAGCCGACCGCGGCATCGAAGCCGAAGCCCTGTTCGACGAACTGGTCGATGCCGCACCCCCGGGTTCGATGGGTCTGATGTTGCAGCCCTATTGGTCTCCCGGCGTCAAAATGCCGGGCCCTGAAGCCAAAGGCGCTGTCATCGGCTTCGGAGATGTTCACACTCGGGGCCACCTCTATCGATCCATTCTCGAGGGTTTGGCCTACGGTCTGCGGGAGGGCGCCGAGCGCACAGCGCGCCGCAGCAAGGTACCGATGACGGACCTTCGGGTGGCAGGAGGTGGATCACGAAGTAATGCTGCGATGCAGTTGACCGCGGATATCTTCGGCCTGCCGGCCACCAGACCTCATACCTATGAAGCCTCAGGCCTCGGTGCGGCGATCAACGTCGCTGTCGCCCTGGGGCTGCATCAAGACTTCCCAACGGCCGTCGCCGAGATGACCAGGGCGGGTCAGGTGTTCGAGCCTGATCCTGAGAACCAGAGGCTCTACGATGCCCTCTATCACGAGGTCTACCTCAAGATGTACGACCGCCTCAAGCCACTCTATCGGAAAATCCAGGACATCACCGGCTATCCACCGAAGCCGGGTTAAGCCAGTTTCTAGTTTCAAGTATCAATTTTCTTCTTCTCCCGGCTCTCCACCACCGCCCGGTGGTGCTCTCCACCCTCTCTCAGGAGCGCTACACCACACTCGGGACACCGTTCACGCTTACAGGGGCGTCCCGGGCGGTGGTCTTGAGTCTGCCCGCACTTTGGACAGATACAAGCCCCATGAGCTCCGAAGCCCAGGCCACCCTCCTCCCGGCGGCCTCCTCTTTCACCTTCCCCGACAGGGTTTGTACTGCGGCCCCTGCCGCCACCCAAATGACGGCCCTCGACGCCACGGTTGCCGCCCCCCCGGCCCATGCCGCGTCCAGGGCCCTGTCCACGCCCGGTATGTCCGTCGTCCCGCATATCAATGGGCCCTCCATCGATGACAAGCACGGACCCACCCCACAGTGCCAAGGCCACCTTGTGGCGGGCCGATTCCAGTACGCGGCCGTAAGTCGAGCGGGAGACGCCCATTACCGTCGCGGCTTCCTCGTGGTAGATCGCTTCGAGGTCCGCGAGACGGAGGGCTTCGACCTCATCCAGGCTGAGCTTGACTTCTTGTCCAGAACCTCTCGAAGAACCTACGGGCTCGAAACGCACGGCCGGTGGAAGACTCTGCACCCGCCGCCTCCGTTTCGGACGCCCCCGACCACGTGATGTGTCGTCTTTTGTCATGTCTTCATTGTGGGCATAAGACCACCAAAGTCAAGAACCCGGGACACTGATGAGCGCATATCGGCCTATGTCTCTTGAAAAGACAAAGTTAAGTCGTCGGCCGAAGGAATCAGGGAGCCCCAGCGGGCGGGGACGCCCGCGGCCACAACATCGCATTAGACACCCGGGAGGCCTTTTGTGGGGGGCCGGGCGTCCCGCCCGCACTCGACACCCTGAAATCGAGGGCCGCATCCCCAGCAGGCGACTCCCTTGAATCGAAACTGTTGTGTCTTCATGTTTCGGTTCTTTCTGAGAATCTTCGCTTTGTTGGAGTGGGAAATCCCAACCCGGGGCCGGAGGATATGAAAGTGTCCCGGGGACTGTCTACTATTGGCCAGGACTTGACCAAGGCGGGGTTGTCACCGCACCAGCAGCAATAGGCCGAGCACGACCAGAGCCGCACTGACGATGCGACGAAAGATCCGCTCGGACAGGTCGATGTGGATCAGATGGCCGACGACAGCACCAACCAAAACCGCCGGCAACACGGCAGCTCCAGCAACCAGCCGGGCCGGCGTGATCAGACCAAGAGCGATATATGACGGCAACCGAATGACACCCATCATCAAGAACAACACCATGAGATTGCCTCTGAAAGCGGTCTTTGCCAGTCCCTGAAGCCTGAAAAACAGAACCAACGGGGGGCCACCGGTCCCAAAGAGTCCGGTCAAGAGCCCCGAGGTCAAGCCGACAACCGGCCCAACTATCGAGGGCAGTCGCAGACCTGCGCCATTGGGTACTGTAAGAAAAACCCCACCGACCGCTACCAGCACGAGGCCCAGAAGACCCAACAGGAACGTCGGTTCCCCAAAGTTCAGAAACCAGGCGCCAACAGGAATGCCGACGATAATACCAATGGCCAGAAAAAGAACTCCTCGCTTCCGAATCTCTCGGCGGGAGGTCCATACGACAAAGAGCTCAGCCGGCAGGTTGACCAAAAGGACTATGACGACGACGTCCCTGATTTCCGGCAGAACCAGGGCGAGGGTCCCGACGGCGATCAGCCCGGCCCCAAACCCGAGCAAGACATACACCAACTCCGCCACAAACAGCACGGCACACACAATGAGGAAATGCCAGGGAGTTGGAAAAACGACGGCGAGAATCTCGGGCCACGGCATGGGAGACAGTGTAGCGAGAACGTTGGGAGACTGGGGCAGGAACGTGCAATACCAACGCTCAACGCTCAACGCTCAACGTCGAAATACGCGTTTCTGGTCACTGGTTGTCTGAATGGCGGAGTTCGACGCCAATAGCGTCGTAATTCCACACACGGGAATCGTGAGCGTTCACCATTGAGCATCGACCGTGACTCTCCCATTTCTACCAACCCTCGGGTGTGAACTTCAAGGTTGGACGTTGAACGTTGGGCGTTGCACGTTCTTTTCCCCCTTGCCTCTTGCGCCTTTCTTGCGTACATTTCACCCCCTTGCCGATGCGGCAACGATCTAATTTGGAGGCACCATGACCCCGACAACCGAAACATTTGAATTTCAAGCCGAAACATCCCGGCTGCTCAACCTGGTCATCAACTCGCTCTACACGACCAAGGACATCTTTCTCAGGGAGTTGATTTCCAACGCATCCGACGCCCTCGACAGCCTTCGATTCGAGCGTGTTACCGAGCCGGAAATCGTTCCGGGTAACCACATTGACGAGATTCGGATCGAACCCAACGCGGATGCACGGACCCTGACGATCCACGACAGCGGCATCGGCATGAGCCGTGAGGAGGTGATACGCAACCTCGGAACCATCGCACAATCCGGCACCCGGGAGCTCCTGCAAAAGGCTGCGGACAATGGCGACCGCGAGGTCCTTTCTTCCCTGATCGGACAATTCGGCGTCGGTTTCTACTCGGTCTTCATGGTGGCCGACAAGGTCTCGGTCATCACCCGAAGGGCCGGCGAGGAAGGTGGCACCTTCTGGGAGTCCGTCGGCGAAGGTCGCTTTGATGTCTCCGATGCTCAGCGTGATCAGTGCGGAACCTCGATTACCCTTCATCTCAAGGCGGTGGACGAGGAAGCGGGTGTGCATGACTACGCCGACTGCCACGTCCTTGAAGGGATCGTTAAACGATACTCCGACTTCATCAACTATCCCGTCATCTGCCCGGTCGAGCGGCAGGAGTACGAACGGGACGAAGACGGCAATATCAAGCCGGAAACCGAACCCACCAGTGTCGTTGAAGATCAAACCCTGAACGCCATGAAACCGATCTGGACTCGACCCCAGTCCGAGGTCAGCGACGAGGAATACGCCGACTTTTACCGCCACATCGCCCACGACTGGACGGCGCCGCTGAAAACCGTGGCCCTTCGTGCCGAGGGTCGGATCGAGTACAAGGCCCTGCTGTTCATTCCGTCTAACCCACCCTTGGACCTCGGCATGGGGGCCCCGACGTGGGGACTCCAACTCTACTCCAAGTCGGTGATGATCATGGAAAACTGCGAAGAGGTGCTGCCTCCTTGGCTGCGCTTCGTGCGGGGTGTCGTGGACTCTGCGGATCTCCCGCTCAACGTCTCTCGGGAAACCTTGCAGCAAGACCGACACATCACCCACATTCAGCGCTTCTTGACTTCCAGGATCCTCAAGGCCCTGGACAAGATGAAAACAGACGAGTCCGAGAACTACCTGAAATTCTGGAACGCCTTCGGACGGGTTCTCAAGGAGGGCGTCACAGGCGGCCTCGATTACTCAGAGCAACTGCAAAGCTTGTTTCTTTTCAAATCCTCGGCTGATTCGGAGCGTTTGACCTCCTTGGTCGAGTACGTCTCCCGCATGAAACCCTCTCAGGATGCAATTTATTATCTGACCGGAGACTCCAAGGCGGTCATCGAAAATTCCCCCCACCTTGAAGCCTTCAAGGCCCAGGAATTTGAGGTCCTCTACCTCGACGACCCGGTTGATGAACTCCTGGTGCAGTTCCTGACGGAGTATGACTCAAAGCCCCTCAAGTCCGCCGCCAAAGGTGCGGCAGAATTAGGCAACGCCGAAGAGAGAGAAGAGGTACGCAAGGATCTCGAGGAGAAGAGCGAGGACCTCAAGGGACTGCTCGAAAGTATCCAGAAATACCTGGATGTGCATGTCAAGGAGGTTCGCCTGTCCTCTCGTCTGACCACATCCCCGGCCTGCCTCGTCGGCGGTGAGCACGACATGAGCCCGCAACTGGAACGGCTCCTGCGTCATACTCAGCAGCAGGCCCCTCAATCCAAGAGAATCCTGGAACTCAATGGCGAGCACGAAGTGATTTCTAAACTCGCTGCACATTTTGACTCCAAGGCCGACGATCCGGCCATCGCCGAAACCGCCGACCTTCTCTACGGCTACGCCCTTCTGGCCGAGGGATCTGAACTGCCCGATCCCGCACGGTTTACCGGCCTGTTGGCGAAGCTGATGGTGGGGGGGCTTTAGACACTAACTCTCGAACACCCCTGCGCGAAGCGCATTTTCCTGAAATATCGACTGGGTTGGCCTTGAGGACGATTCCCACCCTGTGCCGTTCTCGGAGGCCAACCCAGTCGATATTTCAGGACTTGACAAAAAACTCTATTTTGCTATATTACCAATTGGTTGAAAGGGGATTTATATTCTCTTTGACCCTATGACGCGGCGCTCAGTGTCAAAATGTACATACCGACTCTTTGCCTACCTTACAATCTCACCAAATTCCCACCAACAATCCAACCAACCAACGAGCGCCGACCGTCGTATATCCTCCATGGCTCTTCGAACAACGCCTCTCAAACTCAAAGTTCCCGGCAATACCGGCCGAGGCTCTTTTTTGTTCGGCTCGACCAGGGTCAGTGTTTTTTCTGTTAACATATGTCAGTTCAATGGGGTAGCTTCCGTTTTCGTTCGGAGTACCGCCACAAGCTGCGGGGAGGTTCTTCAGACCCCCAGACGCAACGACGGAGAACGGCATGGCATTGGTTGGAAAACTCGAGGATCTCAACTTGACGGAGCTCTTCCATATGCTGTCCTTGTTCCA
>JAOZPW010000018.1:11024-23718 GCA_029932545.1 Thermoanaerobaculales bacterium
ACGGCAGATGACAAGAAAGGCGTGTTCCTCTTCAGGGGCGGAAAAATCATCCACGCCGCCGACGGCGCCCCGAGAGAATCCTTGGGGCACACGCTGGTATCCAAGAATCTTATTTCGGAATCGACACTGCGAACCGCCCTCGACAGCCAAGCAGAAGATTCCGAACATCGTCGATTGGGGACCATCCTGGTTGCCATGGGCGCTGTTACCGAAGAGCAGATCGAGCAACTGATCCGCGAACGGCTCCAGGCCATCACCAAGGAATTTCTCCACTCGGATACCGGATTTTTCAGCTTCAAGCCGGAAGAGGATGATCCGGCCTCCAACAAAAACCAGTCCCGGCAGGACGTCGATTTGCCGACAGGCATGAATACTGACCAGTTCATTCTCGATCTTCTGACGCGACTCGATGCCGTGCAATCTCGAATGACCCCATTAGCTTCAACTGATGGAACCAAGCCGACCGACACATCGACAGAATCCGGACAATCCCTGAATGACGAAGGGTTCTCGTCCATCCTCGATTACATGGTGGACTCTTCCAACTACGGATCACTGACCACCGAACCGGATAGCGGCATGGATATCGTCACCAGCCTGGCGGAGCTTCGGTCACTGATGGTAGAGATTCAGCTTCGATCCCCGTCGTTCACCGGAGAGATCACACTGATGGTCCTCCGTTTTGCAACTCGAGTCGTCAATCGTGGCATTTTGTGTCATGTGTCACCGAGCGGCATCATCGGCATCGGACAGTTTGGACTGGCCAGACAGGCAGAGAGCACTGAGTCCGTCGATCGCAGAGTTCGCAGCATGTGCATCCCAGTACACGAACCTTCGGTCTTCATGGAGGTCTTCGAGACGATGCACTCATATCAAGGCAAACTCAGGAGCAGTTGGTGGAACGATCAGCTCGTTCGATTCCTCGGGGGACCAGCCCCGACCGAAGTTATTGTCATCCCAATCATCGTTGACGGTATGATCGAGGGGCTATTTTATGGCGACAATGTTCCCCACGATCGAGCAATCGGATCGGTTCACACCTTGGAGCTTTTGATGATCGAAGCTGGACTTGCCTTGGAAAAAACACTTTTGCGTTCTCGCCTGAAACAAATCCAGGATCAGGCTCATATCCTGGGAACACCATCGGAGGCTCCTTCGTGAAACCCTGGACTACCGGAGATACGCCATGACATCACAAACCGTCATGACCATCGATGATTCCGCAGCTATCCTGACGATCATCGCGGCCTACCTTGAGGACTCGGAGTTCAAGGTCATCGCATCCGAGCGGGATGGCCGCAGGGCGGTCGAAGTCTTTCAGGAGATACGGCCGGACATCGTCCTATTGGATCTCATCATGCCCGGCCAGTCCGGCATGGAGACCCTGTCCCAGATCCTGGCACTAGACCCCGACACCTGTGTTGTCATGGTCAGTTCGTTGGGCACGGAGGATGCCGTACACCAGTGCTTGAGCACCGGCGCCAGGAGCTTTCTCCAGAAGCCGTTCTCGAGGGATGCATTCATCGATTTCCTGCGAAATCTCAACAACCAACCACGGGACTCAGAGGTCGAATTATGAGTTCGATGTTCTTTGGTCACTACCTATTGGAACAGGGCGCTATTCAACGTGAGGGCCTACTGGATGCCATCGAGAGGCAGCGTAATACCAACCGGTCCCTGCCGGATATCGCCGTTGGAGAAGGGCTGTTGGATCAAGTCAAGGCTGACCAGATCCACACGATGTTCCGGGTCTCGAATTCGAGCTATGAAGATCTCTGTATTTCGGAAGGGCGTCTTTCCAGAACCGATGTCGAGAAACTCAGCCGCATCCAGTCCGCCGAATGGCTCCGCATCGGCGCCGCTCTCGTCCAGGGAGGGTATCTTTACGATGCCGCTATGACGACCCATCTCGAGGACTTCAATACGATCGAATCTGCCCAGCAAAGAACACTGGAAAGTGAATTCAACCATCTCGAGGAATCGATAATCATCCGAGCCTGCACTGAACTGACATTGCGCCACGTCGCCCGTATTTCCGGCGCCCCGGTCAAACTCCAACGGATTGATTCTTCCAACGGTACGCTGAGACAGGGATTTCGTCGTTTTGCGCAGAACATCGTCGGCGACAGAGAATTCTGCATCACAATCGATCTTGGAGACCCCCTGTTCTCGGTTGCAGCCAAAGGTATGCTTGGCGTGGACGTTGACCCTGCAAGCGAGGCCGCCCGAGACGCAGGCTGTGAACTCATTAACTTGATCGGAGGCAATACCTGTACTCAGCTCGAACCTCAGGGCTACACTCTCCGGCCGGAACCTCCCTTCTCTCCCAATATTCCGGATCCGGATCACGAGGAAAGGCCGTCGATCCGAGGTACGGCATTTGCCGGCGATGACCATTTCGAATTCAATATTTTCATCGACCGACCATGAGAAATGAACTGGTCTACGTTGTCCACTCAGAGCCGGGGGTTGCTGCCCAGTTGAGTCAGGCTCTCTTGGTATCCAAATTCAAGGTCGTCAGCATGACGACGGAGGAGGAAGCCGACGCCACGGTGACCGGCCGCCAGTTCATGTTGCCCGATGCCATTCTGACACCACTCGGAGACATTGAAAGCGGTGACTCAATCCTGATTCGCCTCCTCCAGTCAAACCCCTTGATGGAGCAGATCCCCCTGGTCGTCGTTGCCAGTACCGACAAGGACGAACGGCGCAGGGCCCTTCGGCTCGGCCTTCTCAGCGTTGTCTTTCCCCCCTACGACCCTGAAGAAGTCTCCCTGACGACACAACTGGCCATCGAGAAACACCGCAATGAGCAACTGCTCTTCGGATCACTTTCGCAACTGTCCGTCCCGGATCTGCTACAAACCGCCGAGGTTGGACGGCGTAGCGGCACCATCTCCTTTCAACACAATGGGGACAAGGGGCAGGTGTGGCTCCGTGACGGCATGGTGGTCAACGCCGTCATTGACGACGACACCCCACCAGAGCAGGCGGTCTACCGCATCATTCTGTGGGACTCCGGCACCTTCGAGGCCAACTTTGGAGATATAGACGTCGATGTTCGGTTTTCCATGCCTCCGTCAGAACTGGTACTGGAAGCAATGCGGCGGCTCGACGAGGCCCGGGCTGCCGAAACCGAAGCCCCGGACATTGACCCCAATGAGCCTGCCCATCTGCAGCAACTGGAATTCGCTCTGACCCTCCCCAACATCGTTTCCGCCTATACGGGGAACTACCTGGATCCGGCCCTTCTGGCCGACCGCCTCGAGACTGTCCGCCAGTCGATGCTTGAGTCGCAGCCGGAACTGCATCATTTTCAGGTCTTGGAATCGGGCGCCGTCATCCTGGTCGATACCGTCTCGGCCCACAACCCTGGAGCAATCCTCGAGGCCGGCGCACAGTGGTGTGCCGCCGTCTTCCACCGAATGGACGCTGCACTGGCCTGGAGATTCGACCGCAAACGGTTGGCCAATCTCCTCAGCCCCTGGCGGGAGATACTGATCAGAGAAGGGCTTTTCAAGACCTTGGGTCTATCCGACATCGACAATGCTCTGGCTCCAGACGACGATTCTCACGTTTTTTCTTCGAGAGAGCGAGCTTTGCCACTCGGCTGTTTCCTCCTGGAGACCAACGGAAGGATCCTTGAGTATGGTCCTTTTGGCCCACAGATGGGCCGGATCGATCCCGAACGCCTCTCAGGTCAACGGATCACAGCCGTGATCCCGGCCGCCATCGCCCTTGAGGCAACAGAGTTGATGCAGCAGACGATGGCCTCAACCGATGATTCCGGAGTGGCCTATGGCCGCTTCGACTTCGAGATGGGCCACGTCCCGGCATCGGTCCAACTGTCCTTCTTTGCCTCACCGGTGGAAGGCCACGTCATTCTGACCGTCAACCGGGTACGTCCTCAGGAAACACCACTTTCACCCAGAATTGAGCGTGATCCACTGTTGGGCATCCTGACTGACGGAGGACCGAACAGGTTATTGGCCGTCAACGACGACTTCCTGTGCGCATTTGAAAGTCTACTCTCACGCACCTTCCGAAATCGCCACCAGGAAATTTTGCAACGATTCGGGAAACAATGGGGTCTCCGTCACGCCTTGAGGGTCGAGCAAATAGCGCAGCATCAATTCGGTATGACTCTGAGAGAGGTCGAGTCTCACGTCGCACTGGAACTGCTGTCCGGCTCAATCGGAATTCTGGGACTCGGGACGTTCGAGGCCGACCTGACCTACAGGGACCGAGGCCTCATCGTCATCACACACACGAGCAGCCCCTTCCCGTCATATTTCCCGTCGCCGTCCGATGTGTCCTGTTCAATTCTGGCCGGGTTTCATGCCGCGATCCTGTCGTATCTCGCTGGACGGCACCTGGCGGCCCGCGAAGTCTGTTGCAGCCGGACACCCGGTGAACCCTGCCTCTTCGTCATTGCAACCGAAGAACGTCTCAACGCCGTTTTCGTTGCCGTCCCGGGATCATCAGATCACACGCTGCTGGCCGAAATCGCTGCGGCCAGACCGACCAAGAGCCATTGATGATGAAGAAGCCCGATGACCTGAAGAATGGAATCGGAACCGCTCTCGACGACTGCAGTTGGGATTACGCAACTCCAAAACCCATACGCCGCTTCTTCCTCAATCCCATGAGCTCCTTCTTCGGTGATTTCCCCTGGGAAGGTCGGAAATCGAAGGAAACACAGACCACGTCCCCTCAGAGATCCAACCCGCCGGAAAAAGAAAAATAAATCTTACGATGCGCGCAGCGCATTATAGGAGCCTGTTGGGCAGAGGCCGGAGCCATTTCATATCTCTCGACCGCCACACCAGCCTCTGCCCAACAGGCTCCTATCGGTGATCCACGAACAGAACCACACGCAAGGACTGCCCCTCGTACGAAGCCTCGGTTCGTGTCACGACGTCACTGTCGAGGCGCGCCACATCGTAATCTGATCCCTCAATGACCGTCGGTAATGAAATAAACTCGGAACCCGGCAGGAGCGTCTTGAGGTTCCCGCCAACCATGTTGGCCAGCTCCCCGAGAGCATCCCGGATGTCCTCATTGCCCAGATCACTCTCCGGCATCGAGAACATCTGGGCCGCGGCGGCCCGAACGACGGACCGGGCACATATCAAATGCACGGCCCCGGCAAACCCTCCCGAGATCTGCACAATACCGGTCATCAGGTCTTCCTGTGAATCTGCAGGTACGTTGGTGGATTGTTCGTCATCATCGAGTTCAAACCCCAATTGGGTCGACCAGATCGTCTCAAGTATTTCAAAGAGTTCTCCGGGTGTAAGACTCATTGCCCACTCCCCTCCCCGGGTTGATAGAACGCCGCCCGCCCAAACTGGACTCGCCTGAAGCTGTCATCCAGGCTCAAAGTAGTTTCGGCCGCACCCATGACCAGAAAACCGTCCGGCCTGAGGTGCCGCCGAACTTTTCGGAGGATCCGGCGTCGGGTCTCCACGTCGAAGTAGATCAAGACATTCCTGAGAAACACCAGGTCGACTTGGGGAATGCGAGTCCACTCCCGATCCAAATTCTGCTGAAAAAAGGTCACCATCCGTTTGACCTCATCCTTGAGCCACCACGACACTCCGTGTTGGTCGAAATACCGGACCAGCAGATGTGCAGGCAGTCCCCGGTTAACTTCCAGTTGCTTGAAGACTCCCTTTCGGGCACGCTCAATCATCGCGCCCGAAAAATCGCTCGCAAGCAACTGAATCGTCCAGGTGTCGATGTCGGGAATGACCTGACGCAACACCATAGCCACACTGTAGGGTTCCTGACCGCTGGAGCAGGCGCCGCTCCAGATACTGAGCATGCGGGTCGACTCCCTCCTCTTACGGATGAGATCGGGAATCACTTGATCCCTGAGTGCCTCGTAGGGATGAAAATCCCTGAAGAACGATGTTTCAGTTGTTGCCACTGCCTCCAGCACCTCGGTGTGGACCTTCCCGTGGGGACGGGATCGGAGATGGGCGATCAATGCGGCCACCGACCCAAACCCCCCACCCCGGGCGATGGGCAGCAGTCGGGAACTGATGAGATAGCCCTTGCTGTCATCCAGACTGATCGACGAATGCTGTTTGACCAGAGTTCGGACAAAATCGAAATCGACTTGAGTGAGATCGGATGTCTCAGCCCGATTTCTCATGCTGGGCTGCTCCGGACACACCGAACGATCTCGGGTCCAATCGCCTCGACCGAAAGAATGGATTGTGCAAGACCGGCCCTGACTATCTGCCCCGGCATGCCCCAAACGACACTGGTGGCCTCGTCTTGGGCCAAGACATGGCCTCCGGCCTGGTCGACCATCCTGCACCCTGCCAATCCATCCTGACCCATCCCGGTCAAGATCACGGCCAGAGTCGCCGGTCCGTAGTGCTCAGCAACCGATCTCAACAACACATCAACCGAGGGTCTGCAAGAATTTTCCATCGGTCCAAATCGGGTCACAAGGCTCACCCCATCGTCCACCCTTTTGATTTCCATATGACGATCCCCCGGAGCGACCCAGGCCGTTCCCGGACTGACGCGGCCTCCGGTGCGCCCTTCGAAGACCCGAATGCGACACAGCGCATCCAGTCGTTCCGCCAGGGAGCGCGTGAAATCCGGCGGCATATGTTGCACGATCACGATCGGGACTTCGAAATCCGATGGAAGGACCTCGAGTACCGTTCGAAGCGCGTTCGGCCCCCCCGTCGAAACCCCGATTGCAACAATGCCGACCGGTACCGAAATCGGTTCGACTACGGCCTTCCGGCGCCGAACCTGCGATGACCGCCCCGGGCTACCGACCAGGGCATTGATCTTGGGCACCAATTGCTCTCGGAGAAAGGCTCGCGCAGCCTCCGGCGATTCCATCTGCGAGGCCTTGGTGACATAGTCGGAGGCTCCACGAAACAGAGATTCCACAGTCGCCACGCCCCCCTGCCGGGTCAAGTTGCTCAACATCACAACCTTGATACCGGGAAAATCGGCCCTGATTCGCGATAACGTCTCAAGTCCGTCCATTTCCGGCATTTCGACGTCCAGGGTGATCAGGTCCGGATTCAAACGGGGAATTTTGGCCAGCGCAATACGCCCGTTCGCGGCTGACCCAACGACCTCAATGCTCTCTTCATCATCCAGGATCTCTGAAATGATCCGTCGCGCCACGACAGAATCGTCGACGACCAGAACTCGCGTTGCACGGCTTTCGCTCATCATCCCCGGTCGGCCTCGACGCCCAGCAACATCAATTTTTCCAGCAACATTTCCTTGTTGAAGGGCTTCATGATGTACTCGTCTGCACCAGCCTCCAGCGCCTCGGACATTCGAGAAATCTCAGTTTCGGTCGTCACCATGACCAAGCGCAAATCGGCGAATCGCGGCTCTTTGCGAACCTCACACACAAAGTCATAACCGGTCATCTGAGGCATGTTCCAATCGACCAAAGCCAGATCAAACAACTCTCCGGCGTTGAGGATGTCGAGAGCTCGGCCACCGTCCTCGGCCCCCTGAACCTCATAGCCCAGTCCGCCGAGGATGCCGCTCAGAATGGTCCGCATGGCACGAGAGTCATCAATCACCAGTGCCTTCTTGGTCATGAGCGCTTCACCTCTTTCATCCCGAGATCGCGACAGCATAATCGACGTCCAAGTCCAGAAGGAGCCGGCCCTCAAGCTTGAAGGCGCCCCGAATCAACCGGCGTGCCTCCCCCTGTAGAGTGTCCGGGGGATCTTCGTGCGCCTCCTTGTCAACCTCGACGACATCGCCTGCTCGATCAACGACAAGACTCAACAGCCCCTGATCGTCATTCAAGATCACATGCATCATATCGCCATCGGCTGACCCCGCCGGCCCGACATCCAACCTCAGACCCATGTCGATTGCGGTGACAATGTGTCCTCGAAGGTTGATCAACCCCTTGACGTGAACCGGCGCCAGCGGCACCGGCGTTATCGAACTGTGGCTCAGCACTTCCTGAACCCTCGACACCTCGATACCAATGAAAAGCTCTCCAACCCAGAAGGTACAGTACTGGAGCATGTCAACGCCCTCCCGACGAGGGTTTCAAACCTCGCTCGAAAAACCCCGGATCCGCCAATCGAACCAGGGCCTTGAGGTCGATGATTTCCGTCACCCGATCTTCGACCACAACACACGTCTCGATACCCTCCCTGCTCGCCGGCCGGGTGACGTCCATGTTCCGGTCGATGATGTCCAGGATCCGATAGACGATCAAGCCAACCCTCATGCCGTCCACGGTGCATACGACCACCTGAAGAGCATCGAGGTCAGGATCATCGGCAATCTTCCGCATCTTGGTCCGCCGTTCCGGAAGGGTCTGGTCGACCCACACCAACTGCAGGATTTCATCCCGGTACTGGACTACCGGAAGGTCGGCAACCTTCTCGATATCCGAAACCGGTATGAATTCCAACCGGTCGACGGCCGAGAAATCAATGGCCAGCCTTTCGTCCGCCGGACCCATCACGTACAACAACGTCCGTCGATCGACGCCGGCAGCAATCTCGAGCCCCTCGTCCGGCGCCGCCTGGTGGGTTCGCGCTTCCGAGACGACACCTGCCTTGAGTCCGAGGCGAAGCACATCCAGGATCAGCGCTACAGCACCCTCACCCAGAATCGTCGAACCTGCATATGGCAAGCCATCGATCAACTGACCCAACGGTTTGACGACGATCTCTTGGCTATCCTCAATCGTATCAACAATCAACCCGAATCGACGATCATCTCCCTGGAGCACCACAATATTGACCGAGCCGCCGCCAGGCTTCCGAGAGGTGATGAAACCCAACTCCTCATCGAGGTACAACAGCGGCAGCAGGTGGCCTCTGAGGCGGTAAACCGGGACCCCATTCAAATCCTCTATACCAAGGCCGCCGGACTGGTCATCAAACCGTACCAACTCGACCACACTCAACTGGGGAATTGCGAACCGCTGACCCTGTGATGCAACGAGTACAACCGGGATGATCGCCAGGGTCAGAGGGATTTTCAGCCGGAACGAGGTCGATTGACCCGGATCGCTGTGAATCTCGACCGAGCCACCGATAGCCTCAATGTTGTTCCGGACGATGTCCAGTCCGACACCCCTACCGGAGACATTTGTTACGCGCCTGGCCGTCGAAAACCCGGCCTGAAATATCAGGGCTCGAATCTGCGCAGGATCCAGACTCCCGGCCTCCGCCTCCGAGACCAGACCCGCCTCCAGACCCCGTTTGAGCACCGCCTCGTTGTCGATGCCACCTCCGTCGTCACTGACCTCAATCAGGACGTTCCCTCCTTCATGGTGAGCCTTCAATCGGAGAATACCGGTCACCGGCTTCCCGCTCTTGCGCCTGACCTCTGGTGTCTCGATGCCGTGGTCCAACGAATTACGCACCAAGTGAAGAAGGGACCCCTGGATCGCCTCGATTACGGCCTTGTCCAGTTCGGTGTCCTGACCCTCCATCTGGATGTCCACCTTCTTGCCGAACTGCTGTGATAAATCTCGAACAAATCGGGGTAGCTTCTTCCAGAGCAGGCTGATCGGCTGCATTCGAGTGCGCATCACCGCCTCTTGCAGATCGGTGGTAACACCATGAAGCCGCGTGGACGCCACCCCGAACTGCTGGTCGTCGATCCCTTCCGAAAGCCTGAGAATCTGGTTTCTCGCCAAAACCAATTCTCCAACCAGATTCATCAAATGGTCGAGAACATGGACATCGACGCGGAGACTGCTCTCGCCCAAAGACGATGTTGTCGGCGCCGTAATTTCCTGCTCATGATCGCCATCGATGTCACCGGCGACGGCGCCACCACTAACGGGCTGTTCGAGGGGCGCGTTCACGATGGCCTGAGACTCCTTCTTTTTTCGCCGCTTCGAAGGACTCTTCTTCTTCGATGCGGCCTCGGGATCTGCCAACGTTTCAGTCTCCTTTGCATCTTCAGATGCTTCGGGCACCAATTCGATCCTAGAGGTCCGGCCGGAACCCCTCATGGTGCTCGAGGTGTTATCGGCCTTCGGGTCATCCTTTTTTTTTTCGCCGGCTTCCTCGTCGAGGCGGTCAAGGTCGAGGATCAATTCGGAATAATCTCTATCCCCCTCTTTACCGGTCTTTTCAATTGCCGAAAGGAGCTTCCTGACTGCGTCGACCATACTCAGCATCATCGTCATAACCTCGGGGCTGAGATCGAGCGACCCGTCACGGAGGTGACTGAGCAGATTCTCACCGCTGTGGGTCACCGCCTCGAGTTTGCCGAAAGCCAGGAACCCGCAGGTGCCCTTGATCGTGTGAATCGTCCTGAAAATCCTGGAGAGAACTTCCTGGTTGGCAGGATCTTTTTCCAGAGCGACCAGGTCTTGGTCCATCTGATCCAGATTCTCCGCACTCTCAGCGAGAAACTCTTTGATGATCGCGTCCATACCAGACATCAAGCGTGCAACCTCCTTTCATTGTTATCGAAAGCCTTGGATCCACGGCAAAGAACACATTGCCCATCATAGCCCGACCTCCGACATTCTCCGACCACCGATCAGCAACGAGTTGATGGATCTACTATGCTTGTTGACGGGCCGTCCTCTCCGGTCGGAACCGAAACGTGGTGAAGAAGAACGTACCAAGGAGAAAACTATGGCCAGGACATTCATGCGGGACGCCGGCATCAGGCGGAAGTTGATCGTGCTCGTCGGTGGATCCATCGCTCTTTTCATGTTTCTTTTCGGCGCCTTTGCCATCAGTCGAGTCTCCGACACCATTCGTCAAAGAACGATTGCCGAAGCCCAGAACGTCGTACAGGCCAACGCCCTCCGAATGGAGGCCTTCCTGGTCAACCACGGGCAGATCGCGCGGACGATGCTGGACAGCCCGGCGATGATCGATTGGTTCGCGGGACGCCAGGCGCACGATCAGCCCTTTCTCAACGATCCAAACTTCCACCACGTCATCGGGTTTTTCGACAACGTGGTGGCCAGCCACGAAACCGTTCTTGCAGCCTTTTTCGGAGTCGACCGCAGCAACGAGTACTTCGCCAACATTCAAGAGGATCTGGCTCAGGGTAGGTTCGAACGAGAGAATTACATCATTCAATCGCGGCCCTGGTGGAAAGAGGCCGTCGCCGAGGACCGTCTCTACGTTGCACCTCCAACCACCGATCTGGCCTCAGGTACCGTTTCCATCATCATTCAGTCGACGATCTACTCGGACGGCGCCTTGATCGGCGTCGGCGGCATCGACATTCTCCTCAACACCGTCCGGGACGTCGTCAATCAAATGCGATTTCAAGATACCGGCAGTGCATTCCTCGTCGACGAGAGCGGCCGGGTCATCGTATTCTCCGACACCGAGTTGCCCGAGAACATAACCCTGACTCAACTGGATACGTCGGAGTACGGGGGCCAGGGTTTTGGCGCCCTCTTGGAAAACGGTATCGGGGACGACCACGACCTGCCAAGGGTGACCTGGTCTGGACAAGAGTGGCTGGTCCTCCAGGCGCCGATCGAGGCCGACTCACCCTATGTCAGGTGGCGATTGGGCCTCTTGATCCCTGAAGAACTGATCGACGGACCGGTCCGGACCAGCACCCTCTGGGCCTCCCTTGCCATCATCTTCATCATCCTGGCAGTCTGCGCGATTACCTTGGGTACGACCCAGGCCATCATCACACGACCGATCCAGGAACTGGCCGAACGCTTCGACGACGTTGCCAAGGGTCGGGGTGATCTGACCAAAAGACTGACCGTGCACAGCACCGATGAAATTGGGCAACTCGGAACCTCATTCAACACCTTTACCGAAGCGATCCAGAAGGACATCAGCTCGATCGGCAGCGAGGCCACCTCACTGGCCGGTGCATCCGACCACCTCCTGGGCCTGAGTCGACAGATTGCCGCGGCCAGCGAAGCAACGGCCACTCAGGTCAGCATGGTATCGACCGCCGCCGAGGAGGTCAGCGTCAATGCCCAGTCGATGGCCATAGCGACCGAGGAGCTGAACGCCAATACCAGGGAAATTTCGGTCAACGCTTCCGAGGCCGCCCGGGTTGCCACCGACGCCGTCGACACCGCTGAGACAACAGCTGCCACCTTCGCCAGACTCGGGGAGACCGGAGCGAGAATCGGCAATGTCGTTCGAGTGATCTACAACATCGCCGAGCAAACCAATCTATTGGCTCTCAATGCAACGATCGAAGCCGCTCGAGCCGGTGAGGCCGGCAGGGGATTTGCCGTCGTCGCCGACGAGGTCAAGAAACTGGCCAACCAGACCGCCGAGGCCACCGAGGAGATCAGCGCGACGGCTGCGACAATCGAAGAACACACCCACAGCGCCGGTGAAGCCATGACCTCGATCACCGAGACCATCCAGACGATTCATGATATCCAGACAACGATCGCCAGCGCCGTCGAACAGCAGACGGCCACGACCTCGGAAATCGCCCACAGTGTCGGGGAAGCTGCCGCCGGCGCGGGAGAAATCGCCGAACGAATTGCAGAGATCGCCGCCGCAGTTTCGCAGACGACCGAAGCCTCGAACTCGTCCAGGGAAGCCGCCGATACGCTCTCAACCATGGCTGCTGAGCTGCAGAAAATCGTGGGTAGGTTTACCTACTAGAGGCCAGGGGCGCGACCGAGAAAGTCAAAATGGTGGAGGCCTCTGCCCAACAGGCTCCTATAATGCGCTTCGCGCATTGCCGGGACGGGAAA
>JAOZPW010000201.1 GCA_029932545.1 Thermoanaerobaculales bacterium
ATCCGGATAAGAGCAAGTAGACAAAAACGCCGGGGTTTCCCCGGCGTTTTTTTTGGCGAGGTCGCGGGGACGCTGGGTGATATTTTCTTTACCGGGTGGCTCCAGCGACAGGGGCCGCGACAGGGTCAGCCAGCAGGTACAGGATCAGCGTGGGCTCAGAGGCCCGCGCTCCATATACTGTGCCCCAGGTTTCGCGGTGGGAGCGCGGGGCTCCTGCCCCGCATCGTGCCGATTGGTTTTTGCAAGAAGCTCAGGCTAAGCCTTTGATGGGTCCGGCGCGAGAAGAATTGTGGGATCAACCCTCCGCGCAAGGCAGGTTGAGGCCAGCACGACCTGACCGTAGGCCAGGCCACCGTCGCCCGGAGGCAGCCGTGTCGGGAGCAAAACGGGTTGGGCAATCTCTGTGCTCAGGCCCCTTCGCAGTCTGCGATTGACCAGGCAGCCTCCGGTAGCAGCGAGGGTGGTTGGTGTGCCGTGGCTTTCGATGATCTGAGTCGTTATCGATCCTGCCAGACGGCAAAACGTCGAATGGAAACCGGCGGCAACGCTTTCGGTCGGCTCCCCGGCGGCTGTTCGCCTTGCTGCGGCTGTGAGGAGGGCCACGGATGGCAGGATCGTCGATCCTGGTTGAAGTTGGACCTCCTTCCAAGGCTCCGGCGCCTGGATGTTGACCGCGTGGGCCTCAAGCAGAATCGCTGCCTCGCCCTCGAAGGTATTGACGGTGGCCAGCCCCAGCAGGGCGCCGCAGGCCTCGAAGAGCCGTCCTGCGCCGGTGGCCAAGGGCCAGGAGTGTCCGGTGGCCAGCTTCGCCATCGTCTCGATCCGCTCGTGGGCGAACTCTCGGGCCAACGGTGTTGTGTTCAGGACCGCTGCAGCGCCGGAACTCGCCACGGCGGCGACGGCAATCCTCCAGGGTTCCCTGACGGCTGCCTCACCGCCGACCAGGGTCATCGGTTCCAGCTGTCCCGCACGTTGCCAGGAGAGATCACCGTTGACGATCAGCCATTCGCCGCCCCATGCCGAGTGGGCGGGTCCCCATCCGGTACCGTCCATTGCCATCACAAGAGCGGATTCTCCGATGCCGGGGAACCGCCCGTGTTCGGCCAGGACCGAGGCCGCGTGAGCCAGGTGGTGTTGGACCTCGATCAGGCGGCCGCCTCGCCGTTGGGTGAGTTCCTCGGCCAACCAGCGGCTGGGGTAGTCGGGATGGGCGTCAGCGACGAGGATCTCGGGCCGGACCTCCATCAGGTCTTCCAGGTGTTCGATGGCCTCCCGGAGGAAAGTCCTGGCTTCGTCTGTGTCTAAGTCTCCGATATGGGGTGTGAGAACGGCCTGGTTGTCTCTGGCGATGGCCGCCGTCACCTGGAGGTGGGCGCCGACGGCCAAGAGTGGCGCCGGGGTGGTTTCGGGTAGGTGCAGGGGTTCGGGCACCCAGCCGCGCGCGCGGCGGACAAGGAAGGGGTCGCTTGGCACGGCAATGGCGGGCGAGAAGCCCGTCGCAACAATGGGGGTTGCCGAGCTTCGGGCAACGGAGTCGTCGACGCGCCGAACAATATCCCGGTCGTGGATCAAAAAGAGATCGGCGATGGCGCCGAGACGATCCAGTGCTTCGCGATTGCCCTTGCAGATGGGTTCGTCGGAGGCGTTGCCCGAGGTCATCACCAGCGGATGGTCACCCAGGTGCTTGAAGAGCAGCAGATGCAGCGGTGTCGTCGGCAGGACGACCCCGAGGTCTTCCATGCCGGGTGCAACGTTGTCCGAAACCCCGTCGCTCGGTTGCCGTGGTGCCAGGAGGATGGGGCATCGAGGTGATTTCAACAGGGTTTCGTCAGCGTCGGCCAGCCGGACCAGTCGGTGGGCGGTGGCCGGATCGGCCACCATGACCGCGAAGGGTTTGCTCGGGCGCCTTTTGGATTTACGAAGTCGATCGACGGCATCGGCGAGATCGGCACGGCAGGCCAGTTGGAAACCGCCCAGTCCCTTGATGGCGATGATGAGACCGTCATTGAGTGCCTTGGCGGCCTGGTCAATGGCCTCGGCGCCCTGGGCCAGGTCGGTACCCTCAGAGTCGGCAAGCCAAGCCCGAGGGCCGCACTCGGGGCAACAGACCGGCTCGGCGTGAAATCGGCGGTCAGCCGGGTCGGTGTATTCGCTCAAACACTGCGGGCACAGCGGGAAGCAGCCCATAGAGGTCCGGGGCCGGTCGTAGGGCAGCGAATGGACCAGGGAGTAACGGGGGCCGCAGTCCGTACACGTGATGAAGGGGTGGCCGAAGCGCCGATCGGATTGATCTTCCAGTTCCCGACGGCATGCCGAACAGATTGCTGCGTCAGGAGGTACGCTCGCGCTGGTTGGTCGGCCTTTCTGAGAAATGACAACCTCGAAGATTGTATCGCCGGTTGGAGGGATCTCCTCAATTTCCAGTTGATCCAAACGAGCCAAAGGCGGCATCGAAAGTGAGAGGTTGCTGGCGAAGGTACGAACGGCGGGCTCTTCACCCTCGATCTCGATCGAGGCCCCGCCGGGGTCGTTCCAGACCTTGCCCGACAGGCCGGCCTCAGTGGCCAGGCGGTGTACGGTCGGCCGGAAACCAACACCCTGGACCGCACCTCGGCAGCGAAGGCGAAGCCGCAGAATCAAGAGGCTTTGGCGCGTTTCTTTTCGAGGCGTGCGCCCAGGTATTGGACCCAGGCATCGACGCCCTCGCCGGTGGTTGACGCCACCTCGAAGATGGTGCCCAAGGGGTTGAGGACGGCCAAATGTTCCCGGACTGCATTCATGTCAAAGGGCACATAGGGCAGCAGATCGATCTTTGTGATGACGGTGACCTCTGCCCGGGCAAAGATCGCCGGGTACTTGAAGGGTTTATCGTCGCCTTCGGTGGTCGAAAGTACGGCGACCTTGAAGTCTTCCCCGAGATCGTAGGTCGTCGGGCAGATCAGATTGCCGACATTCTCGATGAAGAGCAGGTCTGCCGGCAGGAGTTGCGTCTTCCCCAAGGCGCCGATCACCTGGCGGGCATCGAGGTGGCACGCGCCGCCCGTCAGGATCTGGTGGGCCGGGACGCCCAGTGCCCGGATTCGGTCGGCGTCCCGCTCGGTCGCGACATCCCCCTCGAGAACTGCCGCCGTCAGACGCCCGTCGAGACTCTTGATCGTCGCTTCGAGCAGGGTCGTCTTGCCGGACCCGGGAGATGAAATCAGGTTGACGACCAATGACCCAGCCGACTGGAATTGTTGCCTCAGTTCAGCTGCCGCCTCGTCGTTGGCCGCCAGAGCCTTGCGTTTGACTGACACCACGTGTTGCATACACCCTCCGAAGCCCTAGTGTACTGCGTCTGAAGTTCCTGCCATCAGTTTGCGAGGCATCCGCGCCGCTGGCAAGACGCGACGACGCAGTCGTAGTTTGACTGCTCCAAGGAGGAGTAACGAAACCGGCGGCGACTGTGCCCGCCATCACGATCAGTACATATATGGTAGAAGGCGATGCAGCAACCGATGTAGATGGCATCTATTCGGCGTCATGGAGCGGCTCGAATGTCAGGAAGGTTCTCGGTGAAATAATGGGGATTCGCCGGAAGCTCCCAAGAATGAGCAGATCGTCGTCACCGGTAACCAGGCAGTCGGCGCCCGATGACTGGGCGAGGGCCAACACCGCATCATCATCTCTGTCACGGCACACCGGTTCAGCGAGGGGTTCCGGCATCACTATTTGGCCGACCCGCCGGAAAAGTGCCAGGGAACGTTCGACGCGGGCCTTGTCGAATTTGAATTTCGAGATCATTACGCGTTCGAATTCGCCGAGAATGTGGGGGCTGAGCATGAGTTCGTGGTCGGCGATCACTCGCTCGAAGAGGTCGGCACATACTCCACGTGCAATCATGGCCGCTACCAGGACGTTCGTATCAAGGACGATCTTCATGAAACCTGATCGAAGACATCCTTGTCGGTGACAATGCCTTTGGCTTCGGCCTCTATGACAAGTTCGGCACGGAGAGCACGATACTCTCGTAACGCGAAATATTTCTTGAGTGCTTCGCGTACGATTTCGCTCCGTGAGGTTCCGGCCTCACGGCTGACCAGGTCGAGTTCCCGAGTCAACGGTTCCGGCAGGCTAATGGTCACGGCATTTCTCATGGCAATCTCCTGTATTAGATTGTAACACAGCGTGTCCTTGGGCGTGTCCTGCGCATCCGGATATTGGAAAAACGCAGGAGTCGTTTAACTTCCTGAGGTTCGGCTGTAATCGAGTTCTGGTTGTGGGCGTTTTCCCGGAATGAATTTCAATAAACCAAACGTGCGAAGCGCGAATAGCCAGGAGCGGGGCCGGATTGGCCTCTCTCGGTAACCCTGAAACAAGAACCCATATTCAAGGGGCCAATACGGTGCGCGCTCCTGGCTCTGCCGCACCGTGGCATAATGCGTCCGGGGGAAATGGTATGCAGCGACAGATGTTGGAAAAATTGGCGCAGCTTTTTGAGTCGACGCCGTTCTTTCGTTTCCTGGGGATGTCCTTTAACTCGGTCGAAGTCGGACGGGTTGAGATCGAAATTCCCTTCCGGCCGGAATTGATCGGCAACCCGGAACTGCCGGCTTTGCATGGCGGCGTGATCTCCGCTTTGCTGGATACCTGTGGCGGTGCGTCCGTGTGGTCCGAGTTGGGTAAGGGTGACCGTGTTTCGACTGTCGACCTCAGGGTCGATTACCTCCGTCCGGGCAGGGCTGAGACGCTGATCGGTGTGGGGCACGTCATTCGATTGGGCAATCGGGTCGGTGTCGCCGAACTCCGGGCCTTCCATCCGGATCGAGAGGACGAACCGGTCGCCGTGGGCACGGGTGTCTTCAACGTACGAAGGGCGAAGCCTGAAGAAAAAGAGTTGTGGGAGCATGTTGGGTGAAATCCAAGAGTACCTCTCCCTGACGGGGCGTGCCGGCCCTGAAATTGAGCCTCGGCCTTCGGGGCTACGCTGGCGCGTGTCCCCGCTCGGCCATTTCCCTCAAGGGCGACAAACCCTTTTTTCGGGTGGTTTCGACTGCGCATCTGCACCGCTTTCTCATCCTGCCCCAAGCCCTTAATTCAATGAGGCGAAGGCAGCAATCGCCACTAGCGCGACGGTGAGGCCTGACCCGATTCTGTGAAGCCACAATGCCGATTGATATGGCATTTTGGCCGCGGTGACGATTCCGCCTGACACGATCGCAAAAATCGCTGACGAGGCTGTCAGAACAACAAAAGCCCACTCGTCAACCGAGAGCGGGAGCGCTCGATTAGTGCGATACACCTTGAACGCGACCAGCGCTACTGCACCTAGGGCACTCAGCCTGTGAATGTTGACCAAACGCTTGTTGTAGGGTCTTCCGGCAAACGACAAGATGGAGGCGGACATCAGAGTCAGGAACGTCAACGGGAAGACCAAAGTTTGAAAAATTTCTGAGTTCAGCATTAGTGCGGGGTCTCTTCCGGGGCCTAACGCCTGAACTCAGCGGCGCTGGTTGTTGGCATGGCCGGTGCTCTTGGGTTTTCGTTCGCACTGGCCATGCCAAAAACCAGTGACCGCTGCAGTGATTTGTTATACGGCACACGTGGGGGAAGGGATGGGTGTAATGAGCTTCGGCCACAGCGGATTGCCGACTCGCAAATACCGTGCTGGGATCGTTCGGCTTCTGGGCTTCTTGCATCCGTTTCAAGGGACGCCTGGAGACGAAGGACCGATGCCATCATGCTAGCCCGCCTGCCCATGGTCACAGGCGCGAAATCTCGCCACAAAATGGAATACCAACCACTCTAAGACTAGCGTTACCGCCAGGAGGAGAACAAAAAACCACAGGTACTGAATAAGGAAGTTGAGGAACTGGAACCCAGCGCCTCGGGCATATATCTCAGGCGAGTCCGCAGCATTTCCCACAAGGTGCTGCCAGAAGGCCCAACAGGTCAGAACCCAGAGAGCGGTGGTGCCACCCATTATGAAGTTGCGAACGATCTGAATAGTCACTTTGACTTGAGCCTCGCGTATTCTTCGAGAGCATCAGCGTCCACTTCTACGTTTATTGACTCCGCAGAATGAGCGTTGCTGCCCCTGGCCTTAATTCCTGACACCCAGTACTCATCACCCGTTTCGGTATCGAAGTAGTTCCCCCGAATTCCCTGACCCCCGCTTCGCTGCAAAGTGCGATCTCGGTAGTACACGGATTTCCCGGACTTTGAAAACGTCACCCAGCCAACTCGCGCTGGCACACCGTCAATGTCACCATCCTTGTTTTCGATGTACATGACTCGGCGGGATTCGCCTCGGGTTAGCTGGTTTGTCTTCATGCTGTATAACTATGTAATTCGATTGCAAAAGCGCAACCTAGTTATCGGCGGAATGCTATATTGCACGGGCCCTGGTTTCTCCATATCCCAAGCCTACAGCAGGTTACGGAACCCGTCCATGCTTCGGACGGAAGATCTGATGAAAACAAATATTGCAGCCAACGCCGACGTACAGAATCAAGGGTGCAAAAAATGCCTAAACGGGTGTGCCGGGTGCGCCCTCTCTTCACCAAGCAGACCTCCCAACTGAGCCGTCGATGCGAAGAAGGGCGACACCGGGCACCCACGGCGGTGGCGTCAGCAATCGAATGATGGCCGAAGCCGTAGGCCGCCGAGGTCATTTCCCGGAGGGGCGATTCCCTCCCGATTTCTGTAACGAAGCCCCTCCGGGAAATGCACCGAGCGGGGGCGCGCTCGCGCGACCCCGAAGGCCGGGGTTGGAGAACAGGGGCTGCGACCGGGGCAGGGGCCGCAAACCGCAGCCGTGATCCGCGTCAGCGACCGCGTCCGTAAACAGCGTCTGGGGCTGAGTCAAGGGTTGGCGTTCAGGACTGAATCCAGCATCTCCAGTGCCCTGACCGGAGACTCGGCCGGCTGCAGCAGGTAGGAACGGCCTCCGCTGTCGGTTGCCAAACGCTTGAACTGCTTTCGGGTCCCGGGGTCGAATTCGTCATTCCACAGGCCGATAACGAAGACGGGAATCTTGGTGTCTTGAACCGAGGCGGTGATCTTTTTCCATTCCGAGCGTGATGCCTTGCGCCGGACGTCACTGATGACGATGATGGCTCTGGAGTCGGAGGCTGGCTGCAAGACGGCCAGTGCCCGGTTGAGCGCCATTGTTGGGCTAGAGTCCCCGGCTTGGATGACGATCGGTGTGAGTTTTTCAAAACGGCGGTCTATGGAGGACCTCAAATCGGCCGCCCGTTCGGCGAGTTCGAT
>JAOZPW010000202.1 GCA_029932545.1 Thermoanaerobaculales bacterium
ACCTGCGAAGACTCGGAAACTACCCCCCAACGGTGAAATGGGTCTCGTGCACGCCCATCAAGACAGGGGTGACCTCCTCGTTGGGGATCCCGAGGTATGAAGCGACCGAGGCCACCAGGCGTGAATACCAGACCTCGGCCTTGACAGTGACCTGACCGGCAGCAATGTCGGAGGGCAGGGTCCAGGAGAAGGTCTCGTTCCTGGCTTCGAGAGGATGGAGTCGATAATCCGGACCGAAGGTCGCGGTATTCCATTGTGCGACCGTCATGCGGCCTTCCGGATCCAGATAAGGTAAGCGGAAAATGCGGTCGCCGGCCGGAACCTGCCCGTCCCTCTTGAGGCCGGGGAAGTCTTTGAGTTGTTTGATGTCGCCGATGTCCTGGTAGGCCAAGGTGTCGGAGGCAATGGTGAAGTTCTCGCCTTCGAAACCCTTGGCGTCGACCGGCAGATGGAAGGCGCGGCCTTTCGAATCGGTTGCCACGACATGGAGCCAGACGACCCGCTCTTCGGCTGAGCCCGAGGGGATCGCGTGGCCAGCCTTGGCGTTGACGACGGTTGCGGTCAGGACCAGGTTGGAACCGGCCTTGGCGGTGGTGGTCGAGGGGTGGATTCGGACTTCGGCAGCACCCATTAACTTGCCCTGATCATGGGCGCCGTGGAAGAGGTGCTGACGGACATCGGAGTGGTCGGCGCCACCCGACTCGGGGGCCGAGTTGCCCGCAGCCTTCGGGCTATGGCAGTCGATGCAGGTGATACCGGCCTTGGCCTGGGGGCTCTTCTGCCACTCAAGATGGGTTGCCTTGACCCATTGACCCCACGGATCCTTCTCGTTGTGGCAGGTGCCGCAGAACTCTGCAGAACCGAGGAACGGGTTGGCGGCGATTTTGTGGTGGGGGCTTTCGGTACCGGTGCGCACACCCTGTTTTATTTCCCCTGGAGAGACGATGAAGTTGAAGTTGAAGGGCACGTCACCCTCAAAACCCGTGATCGAGTGGCAGAGGTCGCAGGAGACTCCCTCGTTGGCGCGGGTGCCTTCGGATGGTTTCTTGGGAGGGATGTCGCCCGCGAGAAAAGCCAAAGGAGCATGACAGCCCATGCAGCCGGCCTTGATGCCGGCGACCTTGGCGATCCGTTCGGCATGAGGCAAGGCCAGTTCGTAGTACTCGATCTCATCCCACTCGTGGGTGAAGGACTGGGACATCAGATTCTGTTCGTGTTGACGGGCGATGTCGACATGGCACTCCGCACAAACCTCGTCGCTTTCGAAATTCTCGTAGGCTTGAGTGCCCAACGCGGCATCTCCGGCGACGCCTGCGGCAAGAATGACTGCGCCGCCAATGAAAATGATCGATGTCAGCAATACCAGTGTGCGTTTCATGAGAACCCCTCCTTTGGTTGCGAAAGCTATTGTATCGCAGAGCTTTATTGAGAGGTTGCGCAAGAATTAGTTGGTACGAATATGTCCGATTCATGGTAGGGGCAGGTCCCTGTGCCTGCCCGAGCTGACGGCTGACAGCTGATAGCTGACAGCTATTACAATCCCAACCGCTGTCGGGTCAGGGCCTCGAGACCTCCGGCGAGCAGCAATTCCTGGGCGGCTGGACCAACCGGGGACAGGGCGAATTCCTGCCCTCTCCATCTGGCCGTTGCGGTCTTGAAGTCAACTGCAATCGAGTCGGATGCAATGGTCTTGGTTCCGGCCTCGACCTCGGTTTCGTGAGCTGCAAGGAGCGCAGCACTGAGGTCGGGGCTTTCGATGCAGATGAAGGCGTTGTTGAAGGCGTTCCGCAGGTAGGTCTGCGAGAACGACGCGGCGATGACCACCCGGATGCCACGGTACTTGAGAGCCGTCGCAGCCTGTTCTCGAGAAGAGCCGGCGCCGAAGTTGCGCCCGGCGACAATGACGTCGCCGTCGGAGGCGATCTCCTGGAAGGCGGGGTCGTAGTTGAGCATGGCGTAGCTCGCCATCTCCTCGGGGCTCAGGTCGTCGCGGTAGGTGACGTCCTTTCCGTAGATGCCGTCGGTGTTGAGATTGTCGGTCGGGAGGAAGAGCGCCCGCCCTTCAAGGCTCGATGGGAAGCCCTCTTTGATTTCTACGGTCCGAGCGGCCGGCTTCCAACCGAGGTCTTCGCAGCGGTATTTGAGCTGTTTTTCCTTGAATCGATCGGGGCCGGTGATGTAACCGGCGATAGCGGATGCGGCTACGACTGCCGGGCTGCCCAGGTAGGCCTTGGCGTCCCGGGCGCCCATGCGCCCCTTGAAGTTGCGGTTGGTTGCCGAGATGCCGACCTCGCCGCTTTCGAGAAGGCCGATACCGAGACCGATGCAGGCGCCACAGCCCGGCGGCAGGGGGATGGCGCCGGCCCCGATCAGTTCACCCCAGATTCCCTGGGCCTCGGCCTGTTCTTGTATCTCTGCCGAAGCGGCCGCGAGGTAGAGTTCGACTCCCTCGGCGACGCTGTTGCCGTCGAGGATCTCGGCGGCTTCGGCCAGATCCTCCAGGCGGGCGTTGGTACAGGAAAGAAGGTAGGCCTTGTGGACCGTGATCTTCTTTCGACTGATCGATGTGACCGATTCCATGACGCCGACCGAATCCGGTCCGCAGACGTGGGGCGTGACGGTACCGAGGTCCAAGCGGATCTCGGTCGCATACTCGGCGTCCTCGTCCGGGCATGGAGGCTCAGCCTCCCACCCTTTGATGTCACTCTCGGAGAGTCGAGCCGAGAGGCCGCGCTCGGCCAGAACCGCGGCACGTTGCCGGAAGTAGGCTGCGGTGGCCCCGTCAAATGGAAACCAGCCGACAAGAGCGCCCCACTCGGTCGTCATATTGGCGATCGTCAGTCGTTCCGGGATCGAAAGATACTGGATGCCCTCGCCGTGGAATTCGATCGCCGCGTTGAGCACTTCGCCGGAGTTGTAGAGCCCGCACAGAGTAATGATGATGTCTTTTCCGGAAACGCCGGGTTTGGGTTCTCCTTCGAGGACGACCTTGACGGTGCGGGGTACCTGCCACCAGGTCGTGCCTCCGGCCCAGAGTGCTGCTGCGTCGGTGCGGACGACCGGTGTGCCGAGGGCGCTCAGGCCGCCGTAGGTGTTGGAATGGGAGTCCGAGGCAACCACCAGGGCGCCGGGATGGACAAAACCGTTCTCGATCATCAACTGGTGACCGATGCCGGCCCCTGCAGGATGGAAAACGACGCCGTGCTCCTCTGCAAAGTCCTCGATTGCCCCGTATTTCTTCAGATTGGCCTCGGACGTGTCCTGGACGTTGTGATCCAGGGTGAAGACCGGCTGAGAGGAGTCCGCCATTCTGGTGGCGCCGATCTCCTTGAATTTCGGAATGACCGCCCCGGTGTTGTCATGGGTCATGACGTGGAAAGGCCGGACAGTAACCATGTCTCCGGCACGAACTTCATGACCGGGTGTGAGGTCGACTGAGTGGGCCTGAACGATCTTTTCGGTAACGGTTTGTGCCATGGTACCTCCTGGGACGGACTGAGAGCTGACAGCTGAAAGCTATTAGCCATTAGCCGTTAGCAATTAGCATGACAACTTCCAGGTTCTCAAATTAACGCTTTCTTGAGCTAACTGCTAACAGCTAACTGCTAACAGCTTCCCACTTCGCCGGGTCAGCTGACGACCAACTCACCCATCAACTCCCTGACGTCATCGAACTCCTCGGCGCAATCGACGGCGGCCTGGATGCGCTGGACATCATCGGCGGTTGCGATGCCCTCCGCCAGAGCGGCGAACTTGCCGGCGATCTCCGCATCGGTCAGGGGGTTACGGGGGTCGCCCTTGGGATAGTCCAGTTTCTTCTCGAGCTCGCGTCCATCAGTCGTCTTGATGACTACCTTGACCCGTTGCAGTTCGGGGAAGACCGCCTCGATCTCGGGATCGGCGATGACCTTGACCTTGTTGAGTTGTGCCCTGATCTTCGAGTCCATGATCTTGGCGTCGGTGAACTGAATCGGTGTCACCTGACGATCAGCGACCGCCGCAGCAATGACGTAGGGTAGGCTGTGGTCTGCGGTCTCCTTGGAGCGTGGGTCGTATTTGGAGGGGTCGGCCAGGATGTCGGCGGCCCTGGCAAGGGAGTAGATGGTCACCGTTTCGACCTCGTCCGCAGAGAGGTCGTTGTCAATCACCAGATCCAGGGTTGCGGAGATCGGCGCATGGGTCAGGGCCTCGGTCGGAAAGAACTTCATTCCGCATTGCATGATCCGCCAACTGTCGCCCAGGCCGTCGGTCAGGATGTTGAATTTCCATTCGGTGTCGAAGACATGTGAGAAACCTTCTTTGCCGTCGAGCACATGTTCCGGCCCCGTGTAGCCCTGCTCGGCCAGGAGGGCTGCCAGGACGCCGCTTTGAGTTGCCAAGGGATCGACGGTGTTCTTCATCATCGTCAACTTGCCGGCGGTCACAGATCCCGTGCTGCAGTGACGGGAGGCCGAGATGCCGATGGCGTGCTGGATCTGTTCAGCGTTGAGTCCGAGCATGCGTCCGGCGACAATCGGCGAAACGGCCGCTGTCAAGGTTGCGTGGTGCCAGCCGATTTCTCGAACGCCGGGGAAGCTGGCTTCGCACATGCGTTGTTCGAATTCATATGCCAGGGCAATGCCCAGGATCAGGTCCCGCGCAGAGCCGCCGGCGCGCTCGGCTGCGGCCATTGCGGCGGGGATGATATCCGAGGGGTGGGAGGGATCCTGTTTCCAATAAATGTCGTTGTAGTCCATCACCCGAATCATGAGCGAATTGAGCAGGGACGCCGACACTGGGTCCATTTTTTCGCCGGTGACCAGCACTGTGGCGTTGCCGGATCCGGCGATCTCAGTCAGCACCTTTCGGGCCATGTGCACGTCGTGCTGTTGGGCGCCCCCGAGGGCACAGCCGACTGAATCCATCAGGTAGCGCTTGACTTCGGTAACGACCTCTTCGGGAAGATCTTCGTAGGTTGTTGATGCGGCCCACTCGGCCATGGTGAGGGTAACGTTCGACATCGGTTCCTCCAGATTTCAGCTCGCCCGGCGTCGTCCGCCGGGCCGAGGGATTGTAACCCGAGTGAGCTGTCGATGGGGAAAGTTTTGAGGATAATCAAGAGCGGGCAGCTGACCGTTTTTGTCAGTTCGGGGGAAAGCCCTTCAGCATTTCACCCATGACATCCTCGACCCGTTTTCCGGAGGGATTATCGTATTTTGCGTCACCTTCAATGACACCGGTCCAGACCAGGGTTTTGGTGCGCCGGTCGATGATGTCCAGCACGAGCGTACCTGTAGAGTACTCTCTGACCTTGCTGACCCCGCCGCCTCCGCCGTAGCCACCGTAGCCGGCGCCATAGCCATAACCCGCCCATCCGCCGTAACCGTAGCCTCCGTAATACCCGGCGTAGACGGTGTAATCGACACGCGTTTCCTTCTTGGTGTTGATGTAATAGGCGAAGAGAAGATCAGCCTGGGGGGGCGCGATCACCCGCTCGATGCCCTTGGTGTCCATCATGATGTCGTCAACCACCCTGCGGAGCCTGATGTCCAGGTGCTCCGGAAGCTGCTGCTCACTGGAGGGCCCCTCGTTCTGGGTGATCCAGGTGAAGGAGGAGTATTGACTGAAATCTATTGAATGATCCCATTCGTGATCGATGCTGAGAGAGGAACAGCCGGAGAGCATAAGAGTAATTGCCAGAGCGAGCACGATTGAGACGCGGGTGAATATATTCATCGGTGGAGGATACCCGAGCGGGAGGGGTTGGGTCGAGGCTTGTTTTCATTGATTTGAAAAGTATCTACGAAAAATATATACTATTGACAGAGGTGACCATGACCGACCGAGCGCGTATCTTTAAGAGTGGCGGCAGCCAGGCCGTTCGCCTTCCCAAAGAGTTTCGATTCGACGATGCCGAGGTGAGGATCTATAAGGTTGGATCGAAGGTCATCCTTGAACCGGTTCAGCGGCGGTGGAGTGAGGCTTTTCTCGCGCTCGCCGGATCAGCAGAGGACTTTCCCTATCCGCAAGACTTCGACAGCTCTGATCCTGCGCCGAGTTTCGAGTGAAATTTCTGCTCGATACAAATGTCTGCATCGACTTTCTCAACGGTCGGTTTCCGCTGGTAGCTGAACGAATCCGTAATAACGACCCGGACGACCTTGTTCTCAGTTCCATCGTTGTCGCTGAGTTGCGCTACGGCGCCCAAAAGAGCCAGAGGCAGCGAGAAAATCACAAGAAACTCGACCTGCTGTTCAGTGAAGTGGGGATTATCGAGTTTGACGAGGCTGCGGCACAGGCCTTTGGGATCATCCGAACGGCCCTGGAAATACGAGGTACACCAATCGGACCGTTTGACATGCTCATTGCCGCCCACGCGCGTTCGTTGGACCTGATTTTGGTAACTGACAACACCAGAGAATTTTCCCGGGTTGATGGGGTTAAATTGGTGAATTGGCGGGTGGTGGCGGAGTCTGTTTCTGGGAGGTGATAACCCCCCCGTCGGAGAGGGCGCTCTTGGAATTTAACGCCGGTGTTGGTCGTGTCCGCGGGCGCGACAGCAACCGGACAGCCAACGCCGAAGCACAAAATCAACGCCGCCCAAAATGCCAAAACGGGTGTGCCGGGTGCGCCCTCTCTTCACCGGGCAGGACTCCCAATCGAGCCGTCGATGCGAAGAAGGGCGACACCGGGCACCCACGGCGGTGACGTCAGCAATCGAGTCTCCCGGCTGAGTCGTAGGCCGCCGAGGTCATTTTCCTCAAGGGCGAGGGTCTCCCGATCTCTGAAATGTTGCCCTTGAGGAAAATGCACCGAGCGGGGGTGCGAAGCGGCCCCGAAGGCCGGGGTTGGAGAGAGGTTCCAGGGCAGCGCCAGCAATCAGCGGCCGGGTCCGCGTCAGTGAGCCGAGTCCGCGTCCGAAACCGTGATCCGTAGAGATCGACAGTATCCCCTATAGTTTCTATAGCTTTCCTTAGGGCGGCCCTGCGGGCTTTGGAAAACAATAGGCCAATTGAACGCCTTCCGCAAAGTGACAGGTGTCACAATCCAGAGGTGGAGATGAGGTGTATGCTTAATATCCAAAAGGGGGAAAATGTCATACAACCCGACGAGAATCGCTGTCATCGCCTCAGTTTGCATGATCTTGGTCAACCCCACAATTGTTTCGGCGACCCCCCCCTGTTGAACTTGGGAACACACCTGCGGAAACAGGCGCAACGAAGGTCA
>JAOZPW010000203.1 GCA_029932545.1 Thermoanaerobaculales bacterium
ATGTAGACTCCGACCTTCTGCGATTCAGTCCGTTCGAGTGCCGAGAAGTACAACAGTGTAGCGAGAAACGAGCACCCGATTCCGAGGAAGGCGATCGCAATCCACGTCTCGGGCGTGATCTCAACCAATGAAAACGAACTCGACCGGCTCTGCAACCAACCGACCGGCAGCATCCACACCGCCCCCATCACTGTGGCCATTGCCGTGACCCTCATGGCGCCCAGTTCATCCGTCAGTCGCTTGCCGAAGACCGTGAACAGGCCCCACATGACGATACTGATCAGGACCATCAGGTCGCCGTAGGCATGGGCTCCGAAGTCAAATCCGCTCAAGGTCCCGCGCCCCATCACCACCAGGACGCCGGCGACGGCCACTGCGACACCGAAAGTTTTTTGCAACGAAATTCTTTCGTGCAGTACGACCGCCGACAACAGAAGGATGGTAATCGGTCCGGTAACGGCAAAGAGAGAGGCGTTGGTCGCCGTCGTGTACTGCAGCCCAACTGTCTGAATTCCGTAGTGCAAGCCAGTTCCCAGGAGGCTCAGCCCGAACAGCTGAGCGAGGATTCGGGGTGACTCCAATCGCCTTGAGTTGCCAACCACCAGCCACGGCAGGAAACACAGAGCCGAGATCACCAGACGCAGTGAGACGACCAGGAGTGGTGGCGTCGTTTCCAACGCTACCTTTGTCGCAACGAACGACACCGCCCACAAAAAGCAGGCAGTTACGAGGGCTAAACGTGCAGAGCGCGGCATGGCCGGGGCATCGTACACCTCCACCCAGAAGGGAATAAACCCCGTCCCTGCAGAGGTCCCATCCGGTCAGGGTGTGACGATATTGAAGTAGGGATCGAAGGTCTCCAGATTGGTCAAGATGATGGCCTTGATGGGCTTTTCACCCAGGTGCTCGGTTGCCAAGGCGAAGGCTGCCTTGGATGTCTCTTTGGTCAGGAGAGTATCGATAACGATCCAACCGGTGTTGCCTTCGATCAACGTCATGTTTGCCAGATCGAAGTTTCGTACCTGATAGATCTTTTCGTGAATCTTGAAAAGACCATGAATATTGTTGAGTTGTTCCTGACGCCACAGACTGGGGTTGACGGTGTCCACCGGTTCCCCGGACAGGAATTGATAACCCCGCATATCCCAGACCGGTTCTCCATTGTCATCGTTGATGACCAACGGATCGTCGGTGGCGATGAATCCTCGCTTCGAATCCTCAAAATCCTGGCGATTCGAAAAATCGAGGTGCTTCTTCACGGCCTGGTTGGAGGCCACGGTTGCCGAGTGGGCCGGTTGTGATTGCGCCTCGCACTCCGTTGCCAAACCAGACACAAAAATTAAGGCAACCATAAGGAGCCCGGTAATACAGAAGGGACATTGAATCTTGATCATCTTCTCACCTCATTTCGCCGAAGCGGTCGGCCTTGGCGCCGGTTTCGTCGTCCCATTTGGGTTATCCGGAATTCCCGACATCACGTGCTCGGACAGGGCGGTGATCGTCAGCGCCGGATTGACCCCGAGGTTGGCCGGCACGATCGATCCGTCGGCAATGAAAAAATTGTCGTAGCCGAAAACGCGGCCCGAGGCATCACATACGCCATCGGCGGCGTTTCGTCCCATCGTAGCTCCTCCCAAAATATGCGCCGTACTGGCCATGTTGCCGAGGACCTCCAACAGCATGCTCTGTGGCGTTCCGTTCATTTTCTCGGCCAGGTCTTCGGTCACGGAGTTGGCGATGGGTATGTAGGTCGGCGCTTTCTTGTCAGCATCGAGTTGGGTGGTCATAACACGCCCCCACGGCCTCCACCGCCGCACCAATTTCATCTTATTATCCAGGGGCTGCATCACCAGAACGATCGCCGAGCGGACCGCCCAGCCGAAGGGATAGGGAGCCCTGAAGGCACGGATCGGATGCCGGACGAAGTTGCCCAACCAGCGCAGCAGGCGCGGCCACGGCGGCCCGCCCCCTGTCAGATGAGTGAGATTCATTCCCATGAAATCCTGCCCCTTGCCGTAACGAACTAGCTCAATGTGAGTGTTCTCGTCCGGCCACCCCCCTGAAGTGATGGCGATACCACGACTGTAGTCCTCGTCGTAATCCTTGGCCGTCACGGCCAGCAGGGCCTCGGAGTTGGTCCGGCAAAAGTCGCCCAGGGCATCGGAGATCTTGGGCAAACTGCCTCTTTCTTTGCACTCAAAAAGGAGCTTGACCGACCCCACAACCGAGGCAGACAGTACGACGCCCCGAGCCCGGTGGGTCTTCGGCCGTTTCCTGAATACCGACGTCGCCCGGACGGTGTCGATCTCGTAACCACCGCCGTCGATCGGCCGTATATCCACCACCTTGGTCTCCGCATGGATGACGCAGCCTCGTTTCTCCGCCAAGTAGAGGTAGTTCTTGTCCAGCGTGTTCTTGCCACCCTCCTTGCAACCGGTCATGCAGCCGCCACACAGGGCGCAGCCAATCCTGTCGGGGCCTTCACCCCCAAAGAACGGATCCGGCTCGCTCTCGTCGGGGGTGCCAAAGTAAACGGCGACCTGATGCTTCTTGAAGGTCTCACCACGGCCCCGCTCCTCACAGATCTCCTTGAGTAGGAAGTCCGAGTTGAAGATCTCCGTGGCCTCGGTAGCGCCGAGCATGTAATACGCAAGTTCGTAGTACGGCGCCAACTTGGCCTTCCAGTCCTCGTCCGTCGGCCAGCGAGGGTCGTCGAAGACCGCGTCGGGAGGCATCGGCAAGGTATTGGCGTAGATCAGGCTGCCGCCGCCGACCCCTGCCCCGTGAAAAATCATCACGTCTTTCAAGAGGGTGATCTGCTGAATGCCGTAGCACAGGAGCTTGGGAAACCACAGGAAACGCTTGAGGTTCCAGTTGGTCTTGGCTAAATCCTCCGGCTGAAAACGCTTGCCCATCTCCAGCACCGCGACCGAGTAACCCTTTTCGGCAAGCCTCAAGGCTGATACCGAACCTCCAAAACCAGAGCCAATAACAATGTAATCGTAGTCAAACTGCTCAGGCATCATGCCTCCCACCGAAAATTCTAGAACCACTCATATAGAGGATTCACCATTCTCCCACGATCATTTCGGGAAAACACCGTCAGTCCGGATGCGGGCGAAAGATCTTTCGCCCCTACATTTTGATCTGGGGTATCGGACTGCTTTCCAGCGTCCCAGCGTTCTAGCCTTCCAGCGTCCCAGTATTCCTTGTCAACCCTACGCGGTCCCCAACGTCAGATGGGCATGATCAATAGATGTCATCCATTCATCAACGAACCCAACCAAAGGAGAGTTTCATGAAGAAAGTCCTGATCGTTCTGTTCGCCCTTGCCGTCGTCAGTCCTGTTTTCGCTCAAGAGGGTCCGCCCGAAGGACCCCCACCGATTGCGGTTGCAGCCCACCACCAGGTTGTTGAATTCCTGAACCTGGATGAGAACCAAGTCGCAGCCTGGGATGAGATCTACCTCATCCATCGGGATGCCGAGCAACCGGTCAAGGAAGAAATGCGCATCCTGGAAGCCGAGTTGAGGGAAATGATCGATGCCGGCAACGCGGATCCGGCGACTGTCGGTGATCTGGTCCTCCAGATTGCAGACCTCAGAGCCGAACTCGGCGAAATCCATATGACCTATCACGAGGATTTCATGACTCTGCTCGATGAGGACCAGGGCAGGCGCCTCGGCTTCATCGCCCGGGCCGACCGGGTGCAGCCGATTATCCCGGCCTTCAAACTCTTTGAACTGATTCGCAGGCGGTAAAGGCTTGGCCAAAGACTCCAAAACGGGGCTTCGGCCCCGTTTTCTTTATCACGAAGGAAACTCTCCTTTGAGTTTCAATTATTGGCATAAAAAGACCTGAGGGCACGATGCGGGGCAACGCCCGCACAGGACTCCTCTGGAGTCCCCACGGCTTAGCCGCGGCAGGCCTTCAGCCTGGGTGCCGGTTCCTACCCCGCGCTCCCTTCGTGAATCCTGGGCACAGGAGCAGACTCAGGCTCGGGGAATGGCGGATCCCAACGCCTCCTGCCTCTTGCACCTGTCCACCGGACACGCTAGCTTCACACCATGGCGAAGGAGACGATTTCTGACCTAAAGGCGAACATGGTCAAGAGAATCCTCGGATCGATCTTCTCTCGGCCCGTGGTCCCCAAAACCGACGCCGACCGGCGACGCACGATCCTGGAGTTTCTCGTCCTGCACATGCGGCCGGTCCGGGTTCGCCGAAGCACGTTACGATACACACATACCTTCGGCCTGGGTGGCATGTCTTTGGTCTTGATAGGACTGCTGATGGCCAGCGGCATCCTCTTGATGCTGGCCTACGACCCGTCACCTGAGCATGCCTACCGTTCCATTCTTGCACTCCAAGACGGCATGCTGTTCGGTGCGACTGTCCGGGCGGTGCACCACTGGAGTGCCAATATTCTGGTGGCGGTGGCACTCTTCCACCTGCTTCGCGTCTTTTTCACCGGGGCATACCATGGCCCTCGACGCTTCAACTGGGTGATCGGACTGGCTCTTCTCGCCGGAATTCTGGCCGCCAATTTCACCGGATATCTCCTGCCATGGGACCAGCTCTCTTACTGGGCGGTGACGATTTGTACCGGCATGCTCGGTTATATTCCGGTGATCGGCGATTGGCTACAGGCCTTTGCCCGGGGCGGCGCTGAAATCGGCCGGGGCACGTTGGTACTCTTCTATTCCTTCCACACGACGGTCGTGCCGGTCGTGCTGATCGTCTTGATGGCCTTCCATTTCTGGCGGGTACGCAAAGCTCGAGGGGTCGTATCGCCCAATCCCCAGGACAGACAAAAGGACGACGACACCGAGAAGGTCCTGACCCTCCCCCACCTCCTGATGCGGGAATTGGCGGTCGGTCTGACCGTAATTGCGGTCGTCATGCTGCTCGCCACCCTATTTGACGCACCCCTCGGCGCACCGGCCAACCCCGGCATGAGCCCCAACCCGGCCAAGGCGCCGTGGTACTTCATGGGGTTTCAGGAACTGCAGATCCACCTCGAGCCCCTGATCGCGGTCGTCATTTTGCCGACTCTCGGGGCGTTGGCGCTGATGTTCCTGCCCTACCTGCGTTTCGATCGTGAAATGTCGGGTCCCTGGTTCCTCTCCAAGACAGGACGCACCACCGGGGCTCTTGCCGCCGTCGTTGCGCTGGTCGTCACGCCCCTCCTGATTCTGATCGACGAGTTCTGGCTGCAACAGGTCGGTGGGGCCGGGTGGGCGGCGATCGGGGTGGTCGCAGCCGGCGCCATCGCTTTCGCCGCGTTTTTGGCAAAGAGATTCAAACCGGAGAAAGCCGAATTCGTCCAGGCGCTATTCATCCTCTTCCTGGTTGCTTTTGCCATCCTGACGATCACCGGCGTCTGGTTTCGCGGACCAGGAATGGCCCTCGTCTGGCCGTGGATCGGAGGTTAGGGATGGCAGCCGCAAAGGAAAGAAAAAGCCACAAAGAAGCAAAAAGACAAACGGAGCCACAAAAAGGCACGAAAAAGCACAAAAAGGAAAAACAAGAAGAAAAAGGGGAGATTAGCCACAAAAAGGCACAAAAAAGCACAAAAAGACGCAAAAAAGAGAAGTTGGCCACGAAAAGGCACGAAAAGGCACAAGAGTCTCGATGGGAAGACATCAACGAATTGTGTGACCTGGTCCGGCAGACGAGCTTCGAAATCCACCAGTTTCTTCGGTCTGGGCATCTGGAGAAGGTCTATGAAAATGCTCTGACTCACAGGCTGACAAAATCAGGGCTCAACGTCCAACAACAGTATCCAATTGATGTCTTTGATGAGGATGGAACAGTGCTAGGACATTTCATCGCTGATCTCCTCGTCGAAGAGTGCCTCATCGTAGAAATCAAGGCGTGCCGTACCCTCGCCAACGAACATGTAGCCCAGATTCTCGGATACCTCCGGGCCTCACGATTTGAGACTGGCCTTCTCATAAACTTCGGAGCCCAAAAGCTCCAAATCAAGAAATATCTGCTGACCCATGATGACTAAACTCCCCTTCTTCGAACAACTTCCCGCCACCTCAAGGCGACCTCTCTTGGCTTCCTCTTCGTGCCTTTTCGCGCCTCTTTGTGGCTATCGCCCCTCTTCCCTCTTCGTGCTTTTTTGTGCCTCTTTGTGGCTATTGCTCCTCTTTCCTCTTCGTGCCTCTTCGTGCCTCTTTGTGGCTGTCTTCCTTTTCCTCTTTCTTTTTTTCTTTTCGATTTTTGTGCCTCTTCGTGCCTCTTTGTGGCTATTTTCTTTTGTCCTCTCTTTCTTCATTTATTATGCTTTATGGTGCCTTTTTGTGGCTATTGTTCCTCTTCCCTTTTCGTGCCTCTTTGTGCCTCTTTGTGGCTATTCTTTCCCTTCCTTATTTCTGAGAACCTCTTCGTGGCCGTCTTCCGTTGGAGCCCTGGCATGAGCACTTCAGAAACAACAACCCGGCGGAGTCTGTTGGGCAAGATCTGGGTGGGGCTGGGTGGTCTGGCGCTTCTTGAGGGTGTTTGGATCGTTACGGATTTTCTCAAGCCGCGCAAGCAACTTGGAACCGATGAAGAGGCGGAGACCCTGATTGTTGCGGGGCCGATCGAGAACTTTGATCCCGGCTCGGTCACTGCCTTCCAGCAGGGCAAGTTCTACCTCGCCCGATTGCAAGATGGCGGGTTTCTCGCCCTTTACCGCGAATGCACACACCTGGGCTGCACGGTGCCGTGGATCGGCGCCGAAGAGCGCTTCGTCTGCCCCTGTCACGCATCGGTCTTCGACATCAAGGGGCAGGTCCTCAGTCCGCCTGCGCCCAGACCCCTCGATACATTTGCCGTCCGGATCGAGAACGGCATCGTCAAGGTCGACACTTCCAGGAAGCTCAAGCGTAATTCCTTTTCCGACTCCCAGGTGGCCCGATCGTGAGCAGCGATCTCCGTCCCTGGAAGATGCTCGGCACGATCTCGACCGCCGTGATCGTGCTGGCCGTCCCGCTCTCGCTTCTTCGGGGCGGTGGTTCTGATGATGCTCCCAGCGGCGGCCCCGAAGCCACCTTTGTCGGACGGGAGAGCTGCAAACCCTGCCATGAACTGGAATTTTCAACCTGGCTCAACTCTGATCATGACCGGGCGATGGCGGAGGCCACCGACGAGACGGTCCTTGGGGATTTTTCAGGCGTTGAATTCACCTCTCACGGCG
>JAOZPW010000204.1 GCA_029932545.1 Thermoanaerobaculales bacterium
AAACCCTGTGTTTCCTTTGCGTCTTTGCGAGAGAAAATGTCCTCCTCCACGCCCTCGAAATCGAGCCGCCAATTGTCCGAAGGTCTGCGCCCACAGCCAAAACTCCGCCCGGCAAAGCCCCCGATAAACACAATATCTCGCAAAGATCGCCAAGCACGCAAAGAAAGAGAAAAAACATCCCTATCCTCTGGAGGTTCTATCGAACGCATGCTCCAGGAAAGTCACTCCGGTTGGTCCCGGGTCTACGCCAAAGTGCTTCAGCCCGGTGAGATCACGGTTGGGGACAGGATCAGTTTCCCGAAGAAACCGCGAGAACACGGGCCCTAAAGGACCCGACTACAGGCGTCACACATTTTGTAGGCAGGTCCTTCAGGGCCTGCTACCGGATGGGACAAACAAAAAGGGGAGGCAAAGCCTCCCCATTTTCGGACGTCTCGGTGTACTAACCGACGAACTCGTTCCTGAATTCCTGCCATCCTTCGTCATCGAGAGCAAGAGCCGAACCGACGACCGGTCGAGCGCCGTCAGGGAGGGTTGCACCAACCAACTCCGGGCTGGTTTTGCAGGCGAGGAACTCGACAAAGCGCTGAACCTCGTTCTCCAACCAGGCAACCGCGCCCTCTCCGACCTTCAGGCTCTTCAGGGCTTCGGTATGCTCCACCGGCCATACCGATGCCAACCATCCGGATCCGTAGGGATCACTTTCGATCGATGACGGTGAATTCAAGACGGTATCGTTGGTGGCGACAACGGTGCCGTTGACCGGAGAGTTCAGCGAGATCTCCCGCCCCTTACAGTGGAACGACGCCAGGGTCTCGCCCTTGGCTACCTTGGTTCCGACTGCAGGCAAATCGATGTGGTCGACTGCTCCAACCGCCTGGGCCAGAAACTCATCGGCGCCCAACCGCAATTCGCCGGTCTCAGTCAGCCAAGCCCAGCCGTGGCCTTCGTCAATGAACAGCCCTTTGGGTAACTGAATGTCCGAGAAGGCGGTGACCTGGTGTGCCTCTTCGACAACACCCTGACGACGCTTGAGAGCCAGCCCAATCGCTTCGATGGCAAGAAAGAAAAACAACGAAACCAAGATTACTGCTACAACCATTTCATCCTCCATGAGGCCACCGTTGATCGGTGGCCTGTTCAATTCATCTGTTAGTTGGTAAAGGCCGATTCGAAATCCGACCAGGCATCATCATCAAGACTCTGAGCCGCACCGACGATCGGATGGGCGCCATCGGCCAACACCGCACCGACACTTTCCGGCGAAGCGTTGTCACTCATAAAGTCACAGAACCTCTGTGTCTCAGATCGCATCCAGGCGATAGATTTCGCTCCGACTCGATAGGATCCGAGGCTCTCGCCGAGGTCCTCGGGCCACACCGAAGCCATCCACCCCGAACCGTAAGGATCCTCTTCGATGGCAGATCCGTCCCGTTCGATGGCCGCGTTATGGGTTACGACAGTGCCGGTTACCGGAGACGCAATCTTCAGACTGCGTCCGCCTCGCCGTACGGTGGCCAGGGTCTCTCCAGCAACCACACGGTCTCCGACCCGGGGAAGATCGACGGTGTCGATCCCTCCGATCGCCTGGGTAAGAAGCTCGTCCATGCCGACCTTCAACTCTCCAAGATTGGTCAGGCGAGCCCAACTGTGGTGATCCCCGAGAAACAGGCCCTGGGGCAACCGGATGTCGGTGAATGCACGTATCGGCTGTACCACAGCAACCTCACCAGACCTCCGTGCCATTTGAATCCTGATGGCCTCCACTGCAACAAAAACAAACAATGCGGCAATAACGAGAAACGCAGTCATGATTTCCTCCCTCCGGGTTCTTCCCGGTGCTTGGGGGTCTGATGGCCGGCTTTGGAATTCCCAACGATTTTGGTTGTCCGATTCATCATTAACCTCCGCCCACCTCTATTGCACGGCGCGTGCCAGGATGGGTAATTTTTCTAAGTTACCTGTTTTTAATATTTTGCGAATTTCTCAACAGTTGATTGATCTTCGCATCGATGATTTTGACAACGGGGCCATCGACAGGATTCCGTAAACATCCGATAACCTCTTTATTTTTAACTATTTCAAAACCGTTGAAATCAGCAACAATCACCGTTGCATCCCACAACACCAAATACTGAAAACCCGACTGCGTACCCTAACCCTCGTAATTTCATAGAGTTTAAGGTAGGTCTATACCCTCGCCCCGAAGGGGCCGATGCAATTTGTCCGACGAATTGCCTATACTCCTTGCATGACCCTTTCCGTGATCGTGAACCCCGCAGCCCACGGCGGTCTTGCCGGCCGCCAGATTCCCAAACTCCAAGCCCGCCTGGCCCATGCCGGAGTCGATGCCGAAATTCATGTGCCCCAATCTCGGGAGCATCTCTGCCAATTGGCGGTCCAACTGGGGGGTAGCCCGGACGACACCGTGGGGCTTGTTGGCGGCGACGGCACCAACATGGCGGTCGTCGATGCGCTGTTGCAGCACTTCGGATCGGACCCTCTTCCGAAACTGGCCTTGATCCCCGCCGGCCGGGGTAACTCTCTGGCCAAGGATCTGGACTTCCAGGACATGGATCAAGCGATTGCTGCCCTGTCAAACGGGAGAATTCGGGACATCGATGTCGCCCGCTACGTTTCGGACGGCGTCTCCGGACACTTCCTTAACTGCATGGGCATGGGCTTTGTCACTGATGTCGACCGGACGGCCTCGCACTTCCAACGTCTGGGAGACCTCAGCTACATCATCGGTGTCTTCCATCGAACACTGAGACTCCGGCTCCACCAGTTCCGTCTCGAGATTGACGATCAGGTCATCGAAGAACAGATGTGTTTCATTGAGATCATGAACTCACGGAAGACCGGCGGTGAGATGCTGATGGCGCCTCAGGCACGCATCGACGACGGCCTCCTCGACGTTGTCTGGGTTTCGAAGGTCAACCGGCGAGACCTGATGATGACCTTCCCCAAGATCTTCAAAGGCACACACGGCAGCAATCCTGCCGTTCATTTCCTCCGCGGGAAAAAGATCACGATCACATCGCCTGAATACCAGGGCCTGCTGCCGGACGGCGATCAACTGGGGGCGACACCCGTAACGATCGAGGTTCTGCCACGACGGGTTCGCTACCTCTGCTGACTCGGCAGAGTCGAACGCAAAAGACGTACCTCTCGCAAAGACGCAAAGAGCGCAGAGGAAACACAGGGGAGAGTCTATTTTCCTCATTCTTTGCGCTCTCCGCGATCTCTGCGAGATTCATTGTGTTCTTGTGCCGCCCACCGTCACGATGCGGGGCAGGAGCCCCGCGCTCCAACTTTGATTTCCAATTATCCCCTTTTGCGCTCCCTTCGCGTCTTGGCGGTTCATTTGTCTCCCTCTCCCCCTCTCCCCCTCCCCCCCTGCTCCCCCTCTCCCCTGCCCCCCCTCTCCCCTGCCCCCCCTCTCCCCTGCTCCCCCGCCCTCCCTCCCCGCCATTCCCCCTCTCCCCCTCCCCCCCTGCTCCCCTGCTCCCCTGCTCCCTGCTCCCCCTCCTGTATCATTCCCACATGCCCATTTTGGTGATCTTGGCCAACTTCGTCGCCACCGTAGTGATGATTGCGATCTTGACTGCCTCCGGGGCACGGATCCGCCGATGGCTTCGTTTGCCATCCAGTCCATCCGACCGATGGGCGGTGGATCTGGTGATCGGGGCCGGCCTCTGCTGCCTGTGGATCCTGGCATTGGGCCTCGTCGACCTGCTGCAACCTGGAGTCCTCATTTCAGGAATCGTTGCACAGGCCGTGATCGGTCGCTGGCGCCAAAACCGGCGGCCGTGGCGGCCCCTGCTCTTCGCCGCAGCGGCGGGATTACCCAACCTGATCATCGCCGCGGGACCGCCGCATTTCTACGACGCCATGGTCTACCACCTGGGTCTTCCATGGCAGGCACTTCTCGAAGGCGGATGGACGGCCCACCCCGAGAACCTCTTTTCCGCCTTCCCTCCCCTGGCTCAAATGACTGCAGTCCCCGCTCTGGCCCTCGAACTCTTCAGGGTTCCCGGTCTGCTCCACTGGTGGGCCTGGGCGGCCGCCGCCGTTGCGGCTGGTGGTCTCGCCCGCCGCATTGGGGCTTCACGATCGGTTGGGTATTTGGTGACGGCTGCGGCGATGCTTCTGCCCATCACCCCGCTGGTGCCGGGCTTTCCGGCCGCTGAGGGGTGGTTCCTGGCGGCTTTGATTCCTGCTGTAGGGGCCGGGTTGACCCAGCGTCACCGGCAGTCGTCCGTTGTCTTGATGCTGATGCTCCTGGGGCTGGCGGCGGCAACTCGCGTGCAGGGATTGGGATGGTTGGTGATCCTCCTCAGCCTGAGAATTGCTTCAACTCGTAGACCTGCCTTCCTACTTCGCGGCTTTGGTCTCCTACTGCTGGGCTCATCACCCTGGTGGCTCAAGAACCTGATCCTGCTCGGCGATCCCCTGGCGCCGATCTTCTGGAGTCGAGAGGGCATGGAGACGTTGTGGCGCGACGGCGGCGCCTTGATGAAAATGGGTCTCTCACCTGCAGGCCTGGTGGGAAGACTGCCGACACTGCTGTCCCGCCTGACGCCCGCAATCCTGCCGACGATGACTGCTGCAGGCCTCGCCTCGCTCTCCGTTCGCAGGAGCCGTCCCATCTTTGCGGCCGCTTTACTGGGTATGGCTGCGTGGGCGGCAACCGGCGCCCTGCCCCGCTTCTTCGCACCCACCCTGCTCCTGTTTATCATCACCGCGTCGTGCTGGGGTCGGGGACGGATCTTCCGCTTTGCAGCGATCATTGTGGTCGGCGGCAACCTCGCGCTGGGCCTGGCCATCCAGAGCCGCTGGCTGACGCTGGTTCACCCCTTGGATCTGTTCGAAAAGAGCTTCATCGAGGCTGCCCCTCTCGTCGCCCCCAGTCCACCGTTCGCAGCCTACCGGGCTCTCGACGAGGCACTGGCGCCTGAGGCCACGATCCTCCTGATCGCCGAACCTAGAATATTCGGAGTCCCCAGACCGGTGATCGCTCCGTCCCAACACGATCCATCACCCCTGAGAACCCTCTGCGAAGGGGATGCACCACCCTCGTCGTTCTCCGGAATCCTCCGTCAACAAGGCATCACTCACCTGGTAATCAACGATGGCGAATTGACTCGGTTGGGCGGCAACTATCCCGTCGCCCCGTGGAAGACTGCCCGAGGCGAGGCCCGCTGGTGGGCGTTCATCCGCTCTCTGGGCGAACCGGTCGCCGAGAAGGACGGCGTGAGGACCTACCGCCTCCCCCTGGAATCCCAACATCCCGGCTGAGAGCGCTCAATCACCTCAGTTGTTCGACCTTCAGCCGGCCGTCGGCAGCAACCAGACGGCGGGCTGCGGCGGTGGCGATCAACATCGAACCCATGGCGTTGGCGGCCGCGAGGGTGAACATGATGACGATCTGGTAGGCCACTGCCTGCATCGGTGGAGCGCCGGCGAGGATCTGACCGGTCATCATGCCCGGAAGGGCCACGATGCCGGCAGCAGCCATGATGTTGGTGACGGGAATCATGCCGGTTCTGACCGCCGCACGAATCGGTTCCCTCAGGGCCTCGGAGCGTGTTGCCCCGAAGACCAGGCGTAACTCGACCTCGTGACGACGGGCCGAGAGATGCTCCAGGAGTCTCTCCAAACAGAGTGATACTCCGTTGAGCGAGTTGCCCAGAATCATGCCCAACAATGGAATGACGTACTGCGGGTCATACCAGGGCTGCACACCGACGACGACCTGTGTGACGACGGCGCCGACAACCAGGCATGTGGCCCCCATCGCCAAGAGGCTGTCCCAGCGCATGCCGCGATAGGCCCGGGTCGAGCGGTTCGAGGCCTCCCGGCCGGCGAAGAGGATCATCACCGCAAGGATTGCCAGGACCACGATCGGACGTCTCAGTGCAAATACTCTTTCCAGGATCAGACCGACCAGACCCAGTTGCACAACAGTTCGAGCGGCTGACAATGCCAAACGCTTTTCGATATCTAGGCGCATCGCCAAAGAGACCAGGCCGGCAGCCAGTACCAGCACCGTGGCAACCAGAAGATCAACCGGTGTCAGTTGAATCAGGTCAGTCATGCGGCGGTCAATCTTTCCGACTCAAGGCACATGCGGCGGTCTGCGCCTCTGCCCATTGCAGGATCGTGCAATACGCATAAGACGGCGTGGCCCGGCAACCGCGCATGCTCCCGCAGAAGATCGAAGCACCGCGAAGCGCGAGGCCCGTCCAGGCCGGACAGCGGTTCATCGGCCAACAAGACCGCCGGCGCCCACAGAAGGGCCCGAACGATGGCCAAACGGTGGCGCTCTCCTCCCGACAGGGTCGATGCCTGGCGATCCAGGGCAATAGTGTTCAGGCCGACCTCCTCCAGGAGCTCTCCGGCCCTCTCGCCGTCAAAGACACGCTCGCCCGCAGACTCAAACTCATAGGGGAAATTCAGGTTTTCAAGCACCGAACCCGGGATGATCGGTGCATCCTGCATCAGGAGATTGACCTCCGACCGCCATCCGGGGAGTTCCTTCCCATCCCACCGGCGACCTCCCAGTTTCCTCGTGACCCCCTCGGAAGGCGCCAACCCGGCGATTTGTCGCAACAAGGTGCTCTTGCCTCCGCCCGACGGTCCTTCTAAAACGGTCAGACACTCGTCGTCAAGGGCCACCGTCACTGCGGAGTACAAACGGCGTCCCTCACCATCTTCAGCACTCAGGGGTCCGCATCGAAGCAAGATTGCCATTGGAGCAGTGTAGAGCCATCAGCTGTCAGCGACCAGCTATTCAATGATCCCGATGACGGGCATTCATCCGAGCCTCTTGCAAAAATCAATCGGCACGATGCGGGCCGGGCAATCGCGCTCCCACCGCGAAACCTGGGCACCGTAAATGGAGCGCGGGGCTCTGAGCCCCCGCTGATCCCTTTGTGATCTCATGCCTGCGGCATGGTCGCCCTGCCGGGCGACACGCGATGTCCCAACCCCGCAACGAGAGCCCCCTCGATTCGCCTTTTTTGCAAGAGGCTCATCTTTCATCCTTCATCCTTGAGTTTCGGTACAATCACCTGATGGATGTCGTTCGCCACTCCGTAGTTCTTGTCCTCACTCTCTTGGTCAGTCTCGTATCCTGCAAACCGGCGCCTCCTCCGATCGATGCGGCCTACTCA